>CAYVXI010000101.1:0-5492 GCA_964455595.1 uncultured Candidatus Saccharibacteria bacterium
GTGAAGAAGTCTCACAGCCGCTCATCGGAAAAGACATCCCAGCCAACGCACCAAGTGCTGCCATCTTTCGTTTTAATATCCAATTAATTTTATTTTCAAGCATAATCTTAAGCCTCCGTTTTTTTTCTAATTTGATGTCACCATATTCTCGCCCAAGGATCAACTTGTGAAGGGAGAATCATATTGTCATAACAAGTACAATCATTTTGGGCATACCCTGCCGGCTTACTACAGTAGAGGGTTTGCGTAGGAGAACAAGCGATGGTAAGTTCTTTGATATGTTGGGCATAATTGAAAGAATTACAACTGATCATACTACTTAACGTAAGCATTGCTGAGTATAGACGAAGGTTTTCTTTCATGTTGCGATTCAATGCAATTTTTGATTTTATTTTATCTTCTAACATAGTTTTAATCCCCATTCTATTTCGTCTTTATTTTTCCCAATTCCCAGATGATGGTGATATTTGAATAAACCCCTTTAACTAAACCATACTCCACTAAGTAGCGTTCGTTTTTCGCATGAGCATTGGAGTCAGGATCGCCCCAGCCAGTCATCACAATAGGCACAGCCAGATACTGTTTCAATGCCGAGGCAATTGGTTCTGTACCACCCGCGCTGACATAATCCATCTCCGAGCTACAATATCCTTTTTGGATGGCGGTTGCGATAGTTTTGAATAAAGGATGTTCCACGGATGTAGAAAAGGCAATTTTCCCTCCATGATTCGTTACCTGTACCTGGGATTCTTTTAAACCACTATTTTTGGCAATTTCTTTGACTTTTTTTTCTAACCCGGCTGCTATTTTTTCCGGATCTTGGTCTGGCACAAGCCGCATCGTCACATACACCGAAGCGGTATTCGCAATAAGCGTGCTATTACTCCCGCCAGTTAGATTATGTACATCTAGACTTGGACGAAGATTTGTACGTTCTAACGGATGATACTTTTGTTCTCCGGCAAAACGAGATAACTGATATTTGCTCATGACTTCTTCAGCGTTGAAGTTCTTTTGTTGGGTTTGGAAGAATTCTTTTTCTGCTGCGGTTAGATTGCGTATGCCTTCATACGCTTCCGGAAACGTGATACGACCGGTTTTAGGATTTTCTAATTGCGAGGCAATCCTCATTACTTGTTCCACCGCGTTGTCAATATATCCTTTGGAGCCGGAATGACCCGAATTATTTGCGGTGGTTACGGTGATCGTACTGCCCAAAATACCACGAAGACGATAGGCAATCGAGGGGATACCATAGCGGCTGCTGTCGCCGTCTTCAATGATTATTATATCCGCTTGTAAGCGTTTTTGCTGCTCTTTGACAAATTCATTGCCCAGAGGACTACCGATTTCTTCTGCGGCTTCAAACAAGAATTTGGCGTTGATGGGAAGTTCACCGATTATTTGTTTATATGTCTCCACAGCAAATAAATAGGTCATTAATTGGCCTTTGTCATCACTACTGCCGCGAGCGCAGATTTGTTTGTCTTTGACTGTTTTACCGTTGATTGTAAGTTCGACATCGGTGACGTAGTCGGTAAGAGGACGGCCTTTTTCTGGGAATTGTGTTGGCGCACACGACCATTTATCTTCAGGCTTAAGTAGCGGAGTTTCCGGTTTGACATCGGCGTGGCCATAGCCTAATACTGTAAGTGCTTTTGGATCGGAAGATCTACATTCAGCGATTAAGAAAGCGTTACGTTTCTGTTCCCCGGCCACGTTTTTCTCAAGGATGTAAATGGGATCAGCTGCACAGTTCAGTTGCTGAAAGCGGGTTGATAAGAACTTTAAAGCATTAAGACGTTCCTGCCAATTGCGTTCATCTTCTACTTTATCTTTACCTCTTTCACTGATGCTACGGATTTGAAGGAAGTCTACTAGTTCTTGCACCCAGGCAGAGGTATGAGTTGTAATATACCCTTCGATTCGTTGGTTAAGTAATTCGAGCTGTTGTTTGGATTGTGGTGGTTGGACGGTGGAGGAGGGGGTTGGAGGAGGAGCAGCAGATGCGGGAAGGGCATAGAAAGAAAGGGAGGTGAGGATGGCGGTGAGTGATTTTTGTAGAGGAGAGATTTTAAAATTAGGTTGGATGGTATTTTTTGATTTGATTTTTTGTTCGAGCATGGTGGTTGTCTCCGGCTGATTTAAGTTTATTTTTAGAATGATTACACAAACATATAAAACAATAATATCGTTTTTTTTACGAAAAGTTAAAAAAGGAACGCCTTTTTTGATATAATCGTAAAAATGAACTCAATTGATTTTATAGGACAGTTGGAAATTAGTGTACGAAGAGAAAAAGTGGACACGATAGACCAAAAAATATTGTACATTCTCTCGCTTAATGCGCGAATATCTGCTACAGCTATTGCCAAACATCTTCATCTTAGCAGAGAAATAGTGGCATATAGAATAAAACGGCTTCAAGAAGTGAATATTCTGCATGGTTTTTTGACGCTTATTAATGTACAAAAGATAGGAATGTATTCAAAAGTAGTAGGAATAAAAGTACAGAGTGTTGTATACATCGAAGAAGTAATCAAAGAATTGCAAGAAATCCCAGAAGTTACGGCAATAAGGCATTGTGGAGGATTATTTGATATTGTGATTACAATTACTGGGAAAGAAATAAATGATTGTTATAACACGTTACAGCATATTTTAAGCAGACGAAGCAAGCAGATAAAACAGTATCAGTTACTAGACAAACTAGAGCAACATTTTATTGGTTTACAAATGCTCGTTGAGAACAAAAAAGAGAGGCATGAATTGGAAAAAATAAAAGAAACGAAAGGCAGTTCGTTTCAAACGGAATTTTCTGCAAAGAAGAAAATTGGGGGAGATGTGGTTATTGATGAGAATGATAGAAAAATATTAAATATACTTAAAGGAGATGCGAGAATTATGTTAAGTGATTTATCAACGAAAACAGGGATCAGTACTTTCCAGCTACAACAGAATATACGACGATTGATTACAGAAAATATTATTTTAGGATTTATCCCTTACATTTCTTTAGCACATATTGGACTGCAACACCATACGGTGCTGCTTAATGTACATAAAGATGTAGAAAATAAATTTCGAACATGGGTAGAAGAACACCCCTACATCGTCTGGCGTACAAAATATTTGGGACAATATAATTATAAGCTAACGGTTTATGTGCAAAATACAAGTCATCTTTCTGATATTTTAAGAGAAATGGTGACAGAATTTAATGATACTATTTCTCAGGTGGAAACTTTACCAGTATTTAAGAATGTACAATACTCCACGTTAATTTAATCCCTATTTATCACGAATTATTCTATTTTACAAATGGAAAGTCGGGTGGAACACATTTCTATTACTTTACAAACTTTTGGGCAAACTGGAATGATATCTTTGTTTATTTTTTTCGGAGAATAGTAACATGATGGAGTTGAAGAATAGTAATGCCAATCTTGTGCTGCAGGTTCATAATGCAAAGCTCGAAATGGAGTTGAAGAATAGGTGGATGGAACAGATTTATTCTGTTGAAAGTATCTTTGTACTGTATCAAATCCTAAGGTAATGCCAACCATCATTAAATTACTCCAAAATGATCTTGCTTTTGTTGTGACTTCTGCTACTCTTCCTAGTATCGTGCTCGTACGAGAAACTAAGCCTTTTTCTTCCGAGATAGTTCGCTCAACATCTTTTAAGATAGTTTCTGTTAAGATAGTTCGCCCAATAGCACCAAATGGTCGTTCGTAAGGTGTTACATTTGTCGCGGGTCTGTACTGTGATAGAAAATGGCCATAATAAGAAGGGGATATTGGAAGTGGAGGATTCGTGTGATCAACTAAATTACTATAAAGCTTTCTAAGATTTTCGTCAAATCTAGGGGGAAGAGGGGATATTTTGAAAGTGGGTATTTTTAAATGATTATAAAAAGGAAAAATTTTATCACCATATTCTTGTTGAGGGTCTAATGTTGTATAGATAGAAGGGGACAATGATGCGACAGGCATAATAGGGACATAAATAGGAAGAAGAGTTGGTTTAAAGTCTAATGAAGAAATGGGAGTTATTCTAGAAGCTCTAACAATTGTATGCGATTCAGCTATTGCTGGTTCTAAAGCTAGTACTAAAGCTACGAGTCCGGCTATCCTGTTACGAGTACCATTACTAGGAGTATATTCTTTTTTCATGTAGCCCTCATTAACCTGCACTTCTCATTAAAAATAGGAATATAACTGAGCAAAGGAACGAATTCTGTTTCTCCTTTCATTTCTCCCCAACCGGTACGTTTTCCTTCTTTGGTATAATAACTTTTTCGTGTTTCATCTTGCAAGAACGCATAGGAAAATAGGTAGGCTATAGAGTGCCCATTTTCTTTAAGAAACGCATTTAATTTTTTATCATTAGGTAACTTAAGCCAGACTTTACCGTTATGTTTTGCAGCCATCAACATTTTTCCTTCTTCACGCGAAGCAATTAATTCCAACGTATTAGTATGTGACAAAGAACTAAACTGACTTACAGCAGGACATAAAAATGCTTTAAGCGTTGAACCATATAATTTACTATATTTTTGTGTGGTACCAATAACGGGAAATAAATTACCCACTTGGATTGCGGCATACACGGCAATGATATCGAGTAAGGCGTTGGCAAATGGCATTTTTTCATGAGAAGTTGTTTCCACAGATGTTCTTAAAATTTCTTCGTTAAGCATGGCTGATTCTAAATATAACCAAGGGTGATGTTTTTTATCTCCCAACATTAAAAAGGGAAGCACGCCCACAGGTGTTTCTGTTCCGTTTTGGGAAGACCACACACCTAATAAACGGGTAAATTCATGTGCTGCATATAGATATAATTGGGCAACGTTCGTATTAAAAAAACAAAACGGTGATTTGTTAGTTTCGAATGATTTTAATTCATCGAATGTATCTATGGGTCTTACTGTAATTAAAACATCTTTTTGAGAAAGGGGTATTGTCCATGTTCTGTCATAGCGATGAAATTTTTTATCAAGTTGAGAGAATAAGGGAAATGTATCTGGATGTGTTTTTGATAATAGTTCTTCTTGGTAAATAGAATGATCTAATGAGGGGATATATATCTCTAATTCACTTTCTCTTTTTCCACCAGCAAGATAATGTTGCCAACAGTATTTTTTGAGAATTTCGACATCATCTGTGTTATATTTTTGAAAAATAGGATAGTTGTCTTCAATCATACCTCTTAAAAGTGACAATAATATATAAACCTTCGCGCGAATTAATAGGATAGTAATGCATTTACCCCAATTCCCACCAAAAACCTTAATAAATACACGATTACTTTTCTTTGATATGGCAGTCAATACACAAGATTTCGTCACGTTTTGCAAGAAGAAGGGGTTTATGTATCCTGCAAGTGAGATTTATGGAGGAATTGCGGGATTGTATGATTATGGACACCTTGGAACATTATTGAAGCATAATTTTGAGAAGGTATGGCGGAAGTATTTTTTGAGCTTA
>CAYVXI010000102.1:0-9748 GCA_964455595.1 uncultured Candidatus Saccharibacteria bacterium
AAGACGGATTAGTAGAAATGGTACTTGCGAAAGCAGGTTTAGAGACAAAAAAGTCAGCACAAGACGCTGTAGAAGCGGTGTTTAGCACCATTCAAGGTGTGTTAGCAAAAGGCGATGAAGTAGCAATCTCAGGTTTTGGCACATTTAGCGCAAAAGCACGCGCAGCGCGCCAGGGTGTGAATCCAAAGACTGGTGAACGTATTCAGATTGCAGCAACAACTGTTCCTAAATTCAAGGCCGGCAAGGCATTGAAGGACGCGGTCAAAAAGTAGGCTTTTTGCGCAAAAAGTCTTCAACAAAAATTCCCCATTCCGGGGGATTTTTTGTTATCTTATGCTTTACTCTTATACACTTTCCAAAAGTGTTCCAGCGCTTCCTTGTAGCCTGAAGCAAGAGGAAGTTGTTTCCATGATTTTTGACTAACCCACTGATACGCTTTGTGTTCAGGGCTTACAATGATAGTACCAGAATCTTTAACGCACAAAAAGCCGATGAGAAAAACGAAGTGAGACGGGTTCGGACGAACCCATGTGGTTACGGGATGCAAGATACGATATGCAATATCAGGACCAAGCTCCTCTTTTATTTCGCGTTTTAAAATCTCTGTTTGAGGGATGAGCTCTTCTCCCACATCGATTCTCCCACCCGGGATCTCCCACGCACCGCTGTTTTCCTGCATGAGGAGGAGCTCGCCTTTCCCGTTCACCATGAACGCTTTTATCCCTACCTGGAATGTTTGGATTTCGCGCATAGTGTTAGAAAGATTTTTTTATGACTTCAAAAATTTCCTTTAGCTTTTTTCTGCCGCTGCTGGTCTTGAACCATAGCTCGCGCTCTTTTGCCTCCTTCATAGTTAAAAATTCTTCAAAAAATAATAACTTTAAAGGCCTTCGATGTTTTGTTGATGCGACTTGTCCTGAATTATGTTTTATCAAACGAGCATCTAAGTCTCTTGTATAGCCAATATATGTTCTCTTGTCTTTCAAGCTTTGAAAAATATAAACATAATACATAGCGTTCTTGCTTTATGGGGAGCGGGCCGCCCTTCTGGGCGAGCCTCGCTCAAAAATCATATTCCGAACGTTTAGAGAGCGGGCCGCCCTTCTGGGCGAGCCTCGCTCAAAAATTTCTCTGAAAATTTTTGAGCGGGTGGGGGGAATCGAACCCCCGTTACCAGTTTGGAAAACTGGAATAATAACCATTATACGACACCCGCATAGCATCTATTATAGGCATTATTATACTCATCCGAAAGAAAAATAGCAAGAAATGAAGTCTTTTTCCTTACCCATATAAGCTTTCTATTGTTTTTTATACTGTGCTATAATTGTATTATTATAATTTAATAAATACTATGCGTATATCATCTTTGATTATTATTTTTGTTTTATTAGGTTTTGCAGGAGGCATCGTTGCAGGGTTTGCACAGGGGCATGATGAGGGATATCTTGCCGGACAGGTGCAGGGTTATACAGAAGGTAAGACAGCAGGAATGAAAGAAATAAAGGCAAAAGAAGAAGCAAAAGCTAGAAATTCTTCATCTAATGTTGCAAATCCATTTTCGCAAATAAATACGAATCCGTTTGACACCATTGATGTAAATCCATTTGCGAATTAATCGAATAGCATATTTATTATGAAAAAATATATTTTCTCTCTATTTGCTATAGTACTTTTTGTCGGAGCATTTTCGTTTGTCAGTGCGGCAAATCTATTTAACATAACGTACCCTATTGCAGATCTTGGTAATTGTGCGAATCAAACAGAATGTAAGACGTATTGTGATGTAACAACTAATAAGGATGCATGTATTGCATTTGCAGAAGCGCATGGATTTGTTTCAAAAGAACGCATTCAAAAAGAAAAGGAAATTAGTCGACTTGCTGAACAAGGAGGCCCTGGTGGATGTACCAGTAAAAGTGAATGTCGTGCTTATTGTGCAGACACTGCTCATCAAGACGAATGTACCGCATTTGCAAAAGAACACGGGTTAATGCAAGAGAAAAAAATGAGTGCTCTAGAAGAACTTATTACCACACAAGGAGGCCCTGGTGGATGTACATCAGAGAAAGAGTGTAAAATATTTTGTTCTAATACTGCTAATCAAGATGTGTGTTTGAAGTTTGCTGTAGATAACAACCTAGTATCAAAAGAAAAATTTACACAAATAAAGAAGTTCAAAGATATAACAGAAAAAGGAGGTCCTGGTGGGTGTACTAACAGAAACGAATGCCGTACGTATTGCGCAGATATAGCCAACCAAGATGAATGTATCGCATTTGCTAAGGAACACGAATTAATCAACAAAGAACAGGTAACAATGATGGAACGGGGACGAGAACTTGCGCGTAAAGTAAAAGAAATGGGCGGTCCCGGAGACTGTAAATCTGAAAAAGAATGTCGCACCTATTGTGAAAAGCCGGAAAATGTAGATGCATGTCTTGCTTTTGCAGTGGAACATGGCGGATTCAAACAGGAAGAGGTTCAACATATGATAAAAGAATTAGTCAAAGAAAGAGCTAATGTAGATGGAACTTCGACAGAGGATATGATGAGAACGGAAGAAGAGCACATTAAGAAGTTTGAACAATTTAGAAATATCGAAGGAAAATTCAGAAAACCGGAATTTTTCCAACAAGGCCAAGTTTCCGGTCCCGGTAATTGTGCGACAGCACAAGAATGTATTCAGTACTGTTCTGAACCATCGCATCGCAATGAATGCGCACAGTTCAATCCCAGTACGGGCAACGTACAGCCAGGTATGCTTTTCGGAGAACGGCAGATTCGCGGGATAAGGCCATCCGGCACTTCTACGGTTCCGTTTCAGGGCAATACCATGCCGTTTCGCATAATGCCCCCGCAGGAAAAAGGAGAGAGGGGTAATGGCGAGCAGAGATTCCAGGCATGCACGCAAGAATTCAAACCGGTATGTGGGTCAGATGGCAGAACATACCCCAATGAGTGTTTCGCGAAAAACAACAATGTAACGGTTGCGAAAGAGGGAGTATGCGATTCCGCAAACAACCTTCCTTCCCGCATGACACCTACCGAAGGAGGGGCAATAAATCCTATGCAATTTCCCTTAGCGCCACAACCCGGAATGATGTTTCCTCCCCAAAGTAGAAACATAGCAGATGTTTCATTTGGGATGGTCTTTCAAGCATTTAAGAATATCATGCCACGATAAAACAAAAACACCGCATTTAGTGCGGTGTTTTTGTTTTTGTTTTTGGTCGGGGTGCTTTAGAATTTTTTTCACCCATCGCTTCACCGTGCTTTTCAGCACATGTTTCGCTCTTCCTTCAAAACCCGGGTTTTCAAAAACATAAAGCAGTTTATATTTTTGAAATACCCTTCAATTCCCAGATAAATCCTATGTCGGGGTGCTGGGAATTGAACCCAGTCTACTTGCTCCCAAAGCAAGCGTACTACCGGTATACGACACCCCGAATCTTCACGAATTATTGCATGTTAAATTAAATTTGTAAATCCTATCTGGTTTTACGATATATATAAAGTGATAAACAAAGTGGTCTATCCCAGTTATGATATGGTATACTGTAGGAGTGTAGGATTAGAATAGAATCGAATTGAGAAGTTGAAAAATAAGATGATTTCGAGGCGCGACGACGAAAGTGTGCCTATAGGCACGTTGAGAAGGAGCAACAAAGAAGCTTGTCCGAATTCACTCCGCTCAATCGATTTTATTCTAATCCCACACCCCTATTATGGCATTTCAATTTTTAAGCACGCTTAATCTTCGGCGTACATGTAAAGATGATTATGGGGTATCGTTATGGCGTTGCCCATCATTTCTGTTTATCGTATTTGGTTTTATTGTTATTCTTTCAATATCGGCTGCATATGTTGTGGGAACCAGATTCAGTGCTGAACCGGAACTTTCCGCACTTCTTGCTCTTGGGACTGCTACAATAACATTTATACTTGGGCAGATTATTCTTCAAGGAATAACAAAGATTGTCCAAGTAAGTAAAATGAAATCGCAGTTTTTGAATCTTATATCTCATCAATTGCTTACACCGCTGACTGTGGTGAAATGGTCTGTTAATGCATTAGAAGATCAAAGCGCTGTTTTAAATCTTCAGGAACAGCAAGAATTACTTCGTAATATAAAATCAAATAGCAATATACTTATTCAGACTGTTGAATCGTTACTTGATGTTTCTCGATTGGAAACAGGTAAACTTAGATTGAATTTTGAAAAATGTGATATTGCAAAAATTATAGAACAAGGAGTTGTGTCACATCAAAATGCTGCAGATACTCGAGATGTAAAAATTATATATGAAGTTATAGATAAAGAATTATTTATATATGCCGACGTGGCACGACTTAAAGTGGTTGTTCAACAATTATTAGATAATGCTATTAAATACAGCAGACCATATACATCTATCTCAGTAACTCTCAAGAAAGAAGGAAATATGGCTGTATTAAATGTAGAAGACACCGGAAAAGGTATTCCTCAAGCAGAGCATAAGAATGTTTTTGGAAAATTTTTCCGAGGAACAACGATCGATAATGCTGAAGTAAGAGGTTTAGGTGTTGGTTTGTTTATCGCAAAATCGATAATAGAAGCAACGGGAGGAAAAATTTATTTTAAATCACAAGAAGGCATTGGATCAACTTTTTGGTTCATGCTTCCTTTATACTATAGTAAATAATATAAACATATGAAATGTATTTTATTCATTGAGGATGAAAAAGCGTTACAGAAAACGCTTACAAAAATATTAGAAACATCAGGCTTTGAAGTTATTAATGCCTATGATGGCGAAGAAGGACTTGCTCTTGCTCAGAGCAAGATTCCAGATTTAATATTACTTGATGTCATTCTCCCAAAACTAAATGGAAGAGACGTGTTAGAAAGACTTAAAGCGGGAGAATCTACAAAAAACATCCCTGTTATTGTATTAACTAATCTGGAATCAGCGGAAGATGTAGAATATGCCGTTGGACATGGCGCTAGTATGTATTTAGTAAAGGCAAATTATGAATTGAATGATATTGTTGAAAAAGTTAAGGAAGCGCTTTCTTTATAATCGAAAAAAATGCACGTAGAACCACAGCAACTTATTGCTTTTTTGCTTGATGGCGGTCTGGTAACACAAGACCAGCTTGATGACGCGCAAAAAGAAGCAGACACATCTGGAAAGAAGCTTGATGAAATTCTAGTTGCGCAGAATCTTGTTACAGAGGAACAACTCATTAAGCTAAAAGCATATATTTTAGGTATACCTTTTGTTAATCTCGAAAAGGAAATTGTGCCTGCCGAAATATTACAAATCATTCCTGAGCCAATTGCGCGCAAGTCAAGCATAGTTGCATTTCGTAAAAATGGGCAAAATCTGGAGGTTGCCATGACAGATCCCGAAGATATTCAGACTATTGAGTTTATTCACAAAAAAGCAAACCTTACCATTCTTCCGCGACTTACTAATAGCGCAAGTATAATAGCGATTCTGAAACAATATCAGAAAAGCATGGAACAGGAATTTAGTTCATTATTTGGAACTCAAGGAGAGAAAAATAGTGTTGAAGGAAACATGTCCACCGAGTTACAAGGAAAAATTATCAGTGGTCCGGTAGATGACGAAGGACAAACGGGAAAGAAAACAGAAGATTTAGTAAAAGAAGCAGAAGATTTGCCTGTTATAAAGATAGTCGACACTCTTTTGCATCACTCTATTATTCAAGATGCATCTGATATTCATATAGAACCAACTGACAAAGATGTTGTGGTACGATATCGTATCGACGGTATTTTACACGATGCTATGATTTTGCCCAAAAAATTACAAGACGGCATTGTGGCACGTATCAAAGTACTTTCCAATTTACGCCTTGATGAGCATCGTCTCCCACAAGATGGACGGTTTAAGATAGAGGGGGGAGAATATAAAATATCTTTTCGTGTTTCGCTTATTCCTGTGTATGACGGAGAAAAAATCGTAATGCGTCTCCTTAGAGAAGAAGCACACGCTAATACACTTGAAACACTTGGCATTACCGGAGAAGCTCTTGAACGAATTCATCGGGCCATACGAAGACCCAGTGGTATGTTTTTGGTAACCGGCCCTACCGGTTCGGGTAAAACAACAACACTCTATACAGCACTGGAAATTCTTAATACACCCGATGTAAATATTTCTACGGTTGAAGACCCAGTTGAATATCGCATGCCACGGGTGAATCAAACACAAGTAAAACCAACTATTGGATTGACATTTGCTGCTGGTTTACGTTCGTTATTGCGTCAGGATCCTAATATTATTATGGTAGGAGAAATTCGCGATACAGAAACTGCCTCACTCGCAATTAATGCTGCGCTGACCGGTCATCTGGTACTTTCCACATTACATACCAATTCAGCTGCTGGTGCGATTCCGCGTTTTGTTGACATGGGTATTGAGCCGTTTCTTATCGCATCTACAACAAATGCTATTCTTGCTCAGCGTCTCGTGCGAAAGCTTTGTCCCGAAAAAGAAAAATATCATTTATCAAAAGAGCAGATTAAAAATCTCAATGACTTGTTTAATACTGACGAAATTTTAGAAGTAATGAAAAGAGAAAAAGCAGTTTCTCCTTCTGCAACATGGGAGACGGTGGATTTTTACAGAGCAAAGCAAACAAAAGATCAACCCTCTGGATATAAGGGACGTGTAGGTATCTATGAGGTGATTGAAGTATCTGATACAATAAAAGATATGATTTTAAAGAAAGCTGATTTTATGGAGATTGAACGAGCTGCAAAGAAAAATGGCATGGTGACCATGGTGGAAGATGCATTTTGTAAGGCAGTTTTAGGGTATACATCGCTTGAGGAGATATTACGCGTAGCGACGGAATAAACTTTTCATACCGTTTTTTTTATTTTTCTATGACAAATTTTACATACACAGCAAAAAAAATAGACGGTCAGATGAAAAAAGGAATCCTGTCAGCGAACGACAGAATTGAGCTTGCGCATATGTTGCGTGCGGAGGGGTATTCTCTTACCTCGGCAATCGAAGAAGGAAAACCTGCTTCATTTAATTCTGATTCAGTAAAAAACTTTGTTGCAAAATTAATCAGTTTCAGAGGAATTCCTTTGGTAGATAAGATTATGTTTACCAGAAACTTGGCTGTTATGATAGGTGCAGGACTTCCCATTAATCGCGCGCTAACCGTATTACAACAACAAACAGAAAATGCAAAATTCAAGGTTGTTATCGGTGATGTTGCTTTTAATATTCAAGGAGGAAAATCTTTTGCTGATTGTGTTTCTCGTCACCCACAAGCATTTTCGGAAATTTATGTCAGTATGGTGCGCATTGGTGAGACAGCGGGAAACCTCGAATCAGTTTTAAATGGCCTTGCCGATCAGATGAAAAAAGATTATGACATCATTTCGCGGGTAAAAGGTGCAATGATGTACCCAGGTGTTATTTTTTCAGTAATGATAATTATTGGTTATCTTATGATGACGCTGGTTGTTCCAAAACTTACAGCAACTTTTAAAGATACAGGAGCGACACTTCCTGCTTCTACCGAATTTATTATCTTCATGAGTGATGTAATGATGAATTATTGGTATATAGCTATTGCTGGAGTTATTGGTTTGATAGTTGGCGTGCGTGCTGTTCTTAAAACACAGTGGGGAATAAAAAACTTTGACGCACTCGTGTTAAAATTACCTGTCATTAAAGGTCTTTCACAAAAATTAAACTCTGCTCGTTTTTGCCGAACATTAGGGATATTGGTTGATTCGGGTGTTCCTATTGTTAAGGCATTGGAGATTCTTTCTAAAACCCTTTCTAATTATTTCTTTTCCCAATCACTAATGGAAACATCTGTCGAAATTCAAAAAGGAAAAACATTATTTGATTCGTTAAAAAAACATGACAAACTGTATCCTCCGCTGGTAATTCAAATGATTGCTGTGGGAGAGGAAACAGGATCATTAACAAAAGTACTTTCTCGTCTTGCTGAATTTTACGAAGACGAGGTTAATAATATTACGAAAAACATGTCTACTATTATTGAACCAGTTATGATGGTTATTATTGGAACTGGAGTTGGTTTTTTTGCAATTTCCATGATTACACCTATGTATTCAGTCATGGATGGTATTAAATGAAAAATGCGCGCGGATTCGCTCCGCCCTTGGGGAGCGCAATATGCCGACAGCCGTCAATTTCATACATGTATATTTTTTTAGAATAATGTATTACACCCAAAAACCGTTATGTAAGATGCGGCGCTCCCCAAGGGCGGGGTTCACATTAATTGAGCTTATTGTTTCTATTTCTATACTTGCGATATTAAGTGCGGGAATTATTTTATGGTATAGCGCATTAGCACAAGGGAGTGAGTTAAAAACAGCTGCATTTAAGATATTGGATGTTTTAAATTTAGCGCATACACGCACCATAGCTTCGCTTGCTACATCAAGTTATGGCGTACATTTTGAGACGTCCCAGTATGTTCTGTTCAAAGGCACGGTATACAATGTTGCCGATTCCAATAATATTTTTTACCCACTTCCTTCCACGCTTCAAATCGCAAACATTTCGCTTGCTGGAGCAGGAACAAATATTGTGTTTGATAGGCTGACAGGAAAGACTTCACAAAGCGGTAGCGTTGATGTTCAACTTATTGCCGATGTTACTCGTTCTAAAATCATTACAATATTATCTTCGGGAAGATCTGATATTATCGAAAGAGCGCAAGTACCATCAGGAACGCGCATTGCCGATACGCGACATGCTCATTTTACCTATGGAGCAAGTATTAATTCGATAACAAACCTCGTTCTTTATTTTCCCAACGATACGGTGACGCAAAACATAAATTTTTCGACGTATTATTCAGGCGGTGTTTTTGATTGGTCTGGCACGGTCACGGTAGCAGGATCACCGCAAGTGTTGCGCGTTCATACGCATGCAAACACAGGATCATCTGCGGATTTTTCCGTAACCCGTGATATGCGGTATAATGCCAAAGCGGTACAGATTTCCTTGGACGCACAGAATCTTATAAATTACGCCGCAAACGGAACTGCAACGCAAGGAACATCATTATGGGTTACAGCACCACAAGCACAATAAAAGAATGAAGAGACTTTCAATACCATCGCAAAAAGGGGCGGGTTTGATAGAATTGCTTATTGCAGTTGCTATTATTGCAACTTCTTTTTTCTCAATTGCACAAATCAGTGTAATGGCAATGACTGCAGTACAGGATCGTACCGATAAAGTTAGAGCTTTAGACCTTGCACAAGAAGGGATAGAATCTGTTCGTTCAATGCGTGATGGTAGTTTTACAAACAATATCGGCGTTCTCACGTTTGGTTCCACCTATTACGCGGTTATTTCGGGAGGGAAATGGACGTTAAGCGCAAGTAATCCGGGTGTTTTATCGGATAAATTTACACGTACGGTTGTGGTAAATAATGTTTCGCGGGATATTAATGACAATATTGTGACCTCAGGTGGCACAAATGATCCCAAAACAAAAAAAGTCACTGTAACTGTTTCTTGGGGAACCCCTGTAAAATCAATACAGCTTATTGCTTATATAGCAGATATTTTGAAGAATTAACAGTCAGCTTTTAGCTTCATTAGTTTTTATAGTATGAAATATATAAAGTCAAAATTAAAAATTTCCTTAAAAGTAAAAAGCCAGAAGCAAAAAACTGAACAAGGATTTACGCTCATAGAAATGTTATTCTATGCTGCAATTGTTT
>CAYVXI010000103.1:0-4225 GCA_964455595.1 uncultured Candidatus Saccharibacteria bacterium
ATTTTAGAGAAAGAGGGTCATACGTTGCGCACGGAGCGCTCATCGAGAATATTTTGATTGCATCTTCACATTTCGGATACCGCGCGAATGTGGTTCTTTTCCCGGAAAAGGAGGATCAAAATTTTGTTGCCCGTATCACCCTAGACATAGAAACACCCATAAATGAACCGTTGTATTCATATATTACTGAACGTGCGACAAACAGAAAGCCATATAAAGACATTTTAATTTCTCCAGAACAAAAAGAGGCTTTACTTTCTGTGCCAAAAGAAATAGGGTCGTCCGATAAAATAATGTTTATTGAGGAAGTAGAAAGAAAGAGGGAGTTGGCTGACGCAATTAGCTCGTGCGATCGACTTATTTTTGAAAACGAAACCATTCACGACTTTCTTTTTAAACATATTAACTGGACAGCAGAGGAGGAAGAGAAAAGAAGATCGGGGTTGTATGCAAAAACACTTGAACTTGCCCCACCTCAAATTGCAGTATTTAAGCTGTTTAAAAAATGGAGCATCGCAAAAGTCCTAAATGCTATTGGTATGTCTAAGTTCATTGCTAAAGAAAACGGAAAACTGTATGCGACTTCATCTGTAATTGGTGTTATTCTGATGAATGGAGACACAAATGAAGATTTTATAATGGCAGGAAGAATAATGCAGCGTATGTGGCTTCATGTAACAAAAATGAGGTTGAGCATGCAGCCTATTACTGCGGTTTCGTATCTTGCCCAGCGAGTGTATGCTGGTGAAGCAGAATTAATTTCTGATAAACAGATTTCTATTATTAAAGAATCATATAAAAAAGTAAAAGAAATTTTTAATATAAAAGAACAAACCGTTAGCCTTGTTTTTAGATTAGGAGACGGGGGTAGTCCTAGTGCGCGATCATTACGTCTAAGTCCAAAAATCAATAAGATATGAAAAAAACATATTTCCCAAAACGAATTCCCGAGCCTAAAAAGATGGATAAGATAGAGATGAAGTCTTTCGAGAAGGCAACAAAAGAAAACTATCAACGATGGATTATTCCTCTTGTAGACGATGTTTTACAAAAGGCAAACTTAAAAAAAGGTGTTTTACTTGATGTAGCGTGTGGTCCTGGTTTGTTAGTTAAAGAATTTGCCAAGCGTTCAAAAAGTTTTGCTGTGTTTGGTGTGGACGCATCATCCGATGCAATGCGTATTGCCAGAGAAAATTGCAAAGGAATGAAAAACACTTCTTTCATAAAAGCAAATGCATACCATCTTCCTTTTAAAGATTCTATATTTGATCTTGTAGTGTGCAAAGACAGTCTGCATCATTTTAATAATTCCCAAAAAGCATTAAAAGAGATGATGAGGGTTGTTAAAATGGGAGGATTGATATATATACAAGATTTGCGTAGAGATTTACCATGGTATCTTTTGAAAACAGCTATTCCACCCGATACTGTTTTCAAAAAACTCCAATTTTATTCCGCAAGAGCATCTTATACAAAACAAGAAATAAAAAAGATTCTAGATGAGTTACACATCCAATCGTACACTGTGCAGACACGCAACATAACAAAAAAACTCGCTCAATGCTACAAAAAAAAAGGAATTACTTACGTTCAACTTAAGGCTGGTTTTCAATCCCGATATGTGGCAATAGTAAAAAAGAAAAAAGCTTAACAAATATGCTACCATCCTTTGCTTTATACAATCTTGATATTTTATTGATCGGAACTACGGTTGCTACAATTGCAGTTTTGGGTTTTATTGTTTTTTTTGATAACCCAAAGAGCGCTACAAGCAAAGCATTTCTTTTTCTTGCCATTATAACGTGTATTTGGAGTGCGCTTAATTATTTTACATATCAAACACTTCCACGTAATTTATTTTTAGTAATTTTAAGATTGGCGATTTTTTTTGCGGTTTGGAATTCTTTTGCGGTTTTTCAATTATTCTATACTTTTCCGAGAGAAAAAATCACGTTTCCAAAATGGTATTTTACAACCTTAATTCCAAGCGTTGCTATTGTTTCACTTTTGACACTTACATCGTTGGTTTTTTCTGATATCAGCGAAATTTCCGCAGAAGGACGGGTGTTAAAAGTTATTAATGGTCCAGCCATCCCGCTTTTTGGCTTAGCTGTTATTGGGCTTGTTTTTGGTGGTTTTTTTCTCGCCTTTAAAAAAATGAAGCAAGCGACTGGATTAGAAAAAACACAATTTAAATACATTACAACAGGAGCGGTTATATCATTTTCATTGATAATTATTTTTAATCTTATTTTCCCCGCCTTTCTTAACAACCCCCGTTTTGTTATATTTGGGGCTGTTTTTCTTGTGCCATTTATTCTCTTTACTTTTTATGCTGTAATTCGCCACCACTTATTAAATGTAAAGATTGTTTCTAGTGAACTCCTCACTTTAATATTGGCTATTATTACATTAATTGAAGTTCTCCTTTCCACAGGAATAGCACAAGTTATTTTAAGATTAAGTATATTCTTATTTATTCTTGCTTTCGGTATTTTGTTGATTAGAAGCGTCAGAAAAGAAGTCAAGCAGAAAGAGGAATTAGAGCAAATCACCAAAGATTTACAATTAGCAAACGATAAGTTGAAGGAATTAGACGATTTGAAAACAGACTTTATTTCTATTGCATCACATCAGTTGCGCACGCCACTGACCGCCATCAAAGGATATTCGTCCATGATAATGGAAGGGACATATGGCGATTCTTCTTTGCAGATAAAAGGCGTGGTGGACAAGATTTTTCAATCATCACAGCGCCTCATTTTCATCGTTAATGATTTACTGGATATTTCACGCATAGAGCAAGGGAGATTTACCATATCACCCGAAGAAACAAAACTGGCAAACGTAATACGCGATGTGACGGAAGAGTTGAAAGCAAACGCAGAAAAGAAAAACATTGCATTAAGTTTTGAAGTTGGTGTAGAGGATGCGGAAATAAAAGTTAATGCCGATTTTAATAAGATACGACAAGTGTTTACAAATCTAATAGACAACGCATTAAAATATACCAACGAAGGATATGTAAAGGTAATGCTAGAATCCCAAGGAGACAAGGCGCTGGTGTCAATTAAGGACTCGGGTATTGGCATAGCCACCGAAACAATTCCTAATTTATTTCAAAAATTTACTCGTGCAAAAGGAGTTTCTAAATTACATACCGATGGGTCTGGCCTTGGTTTGTATGTCGCACGAGAGATTGTTAAGGCGCATCATGGCGAAGCGTGGGTAGAATCTGAAGGAGAAGGTAAGGGTTCTCAATTCTATGTGCTTTTACCATTAAAAAAACCAAACACCGAAGAAATAGAGCAGTTCATGGGCGGAGTGTAGAAAATACCTTTATGGAAACTAAATTTCATCTTCGTGCTCGAGCGGTCATTTCCCATAACGGGAAGTTTTTGCTTGCGCGCGCAAAAGGGAAAGTCGGTGCCAACACTTTCTTACCGGGAGGGCACATCGAATCAGAAGAAAGTATTATAACCACACTGGAGCGCGAGGCGAAAGAAGAATTTGGAAGAGACGTTGTTGTGAAAGAATATCTTGGCGCGGTTGAACATAGTTTTGGTGATAATCCGAAACATTTTGAAATCAATCATATCTTTCATGTGGAAATTCCCAATCTAGATAAAAATCACGAAGTACATTCCATGGAAGACCATGAAGAATTTATGTGGGTCAGTCCGGACGAATTTGAGAAATATAATCTCCAGCCGTTTCCGTTACAGGAGCTTATCAAGAAATGGGTGGCAGGAGACATATCAATCTGGTGGGCAAGCACGTTTTATAGAAAATAATGCGCTAAACCAGGTTTGATATTCTACCTGCGTGGTGTTAGGATAAAACGGAGGCAAGGGCTCCCGTTTTTGTTTTTATATCTATGAATATCTATCAAAAAATAGCAGAGGAACTGGCGAAAAACCCGCAGCAAAACGCGTTTGAGGTGGAAGAGCGTCTGGGAAAAGAAGAAGTACAGCGTGTGATTGCACAGAAGAAAAAAGACACAGAAAGTGTTGTTAAAAATCCACAATTAGACAATTACCCCTACATTATTTATAAGCGCGAAGTAGAAAAGATTGCGGGCGTAAGAGCGGAAATGCCGCCGGATAAAACAGGAGCAGATTTTGCCATACCATGTTTTATGCTTGCTAAAGAGAAAAAAACAAACCCAGCAGTTATTGCAAAAGAAATTATCGAATCAATACAGAATGCAAAACTTCTATTTGTC
>CAYVXI010000104.1:0-4162 GCA_964455595.1 uncultured Candidatus Saccharibacteria bacterium
AGTTCTTCGACTTCGCTCAGGGCAAGCGCATTTTGGCGAGGATTCTCGATTTCTTTTTAATTTATAAATGAAAATCGGAACAAGTTTTTCTTTGGCGGCATTTATCCTATGCGAATTAGGACAACAGCAACAATCGCAAGGAGTAATAGGAAAATCTTTTTTGCCGTCAGCTGTTCTTTGAATAAGAAATATGCGGTCAGGGCGGTTATCAAAATATACAACGAGTGAATAGAAGTAATCAAAGGGAATGGTCCTTTCGTGAGCGCAACATAAAGCGCATAACCGCCGAAAAAACTAAAAACGCCTATCAAGCTTCCAATACCAAGTCCACCAGAAAAAATATGAGTTTTCCAATCACGACGATGAAGAACCAAATAAATCAACAGAGCAAATATAGCCGCAAAGAGGTATTGGTAAATTTGAAAAGCATGAATATCAAATTTACCAGCAACAACTTTTTGCAGGACTTTATTAAAGGCGGATATAAAAATAATTCCGGAACCAACTCCGATCAAAAGACGCGAGTATTGCGTTTTTCCGCCTTTGTAGAGAAAGGAAAATATCGTAACGACCGCAAGGATAACACCGAAAGTTTGGAGGATACTGATATGCTCGTTGAAGAAAAATATACCAACAAGGACAGTGATGATGAGGCTTGCGGTCGTAGTAATGGGAAACAAGACATTGGTATCAATATGACTCAACGCATACATTTGAAGAAGGACGATGCAGGTAAATGTAACTCCCCACACAAGTGCCGTCCACATCATTGCAGGCGTACTTAAAGAAAGATACGAATGGAAAAATACAAAAGCTAAAATTGTAGGAATTACAAGCGACCAAAAAGTGGCAACAAACCGATTATGGTTTTTTACTGAAGGGAGCTTATAAAATACCATCGCCACACCGAAAAGTAGTGTAGCGGCAAGAGAATAAGGAAACCAAGTTAATTCCATATGATTAAAAAATTTTCTTTCCCCAAAATTAAAATATGGTTCGAGCCGACCCCGATAGTAGAACGCCTTCACGTTCACTATGGGGCAAGTTTTTTTATCTAGGTTCTTCTTGTGGTGAGTTTATCGAACCATTGCGGTTTTGAGCGGTGCGGCTCCGCTCAATTGTATCACATTTTCCTACGTTGTGCCCTCAACAGGAATTGAACCTGTATCGTCTCCTTCGGAGGGAGATATTCTATCCGTTGAACTATGAGGGCAAAATTTTGGCGGGTTGGCCTGCACCGCCTCCTTCGGAGGGAGGTATTGTAATCCATTCAACTACGAGAGCAAAATAGAGTATATTTTAAAAAATCTATTTTCTGAGTATAGCACAGTATTATACTACTTCTAGCTTGACTTATCAATAAAAACATGGTATTCTATATATACTAATATACTATGAAATTGAAATCACGCCATTTTACCGTTGTTATAATGGTTTTTGTCTTTATTCTAAGCCCGTTTTTTACACAGGCGTTTTTTGCCTATAGTGACGGTACTTTAATAAAAGGTAGTGGCCCTGAAATATATGTTCTGGAAAATGGATTGAAACGATGGATTACAACTGAAAAAATATTTGAAGGGTATGAATATAATTGGAACAAAATACAAACGTTATCTGATCAAGATGTAGCGCAGTATCCTACAGGAAGAAAATTAGACTATTCGTATAACATACCAGAAGGTATGTTGATGCGCGAAGATGCAACACAAGGTGGAGATGGAAAAAAAGTATATTTAGTAAAACAAGGACAACGGAGATGGATAGAAACTGAACAGGATTTTGTAAATCTCGGGTTATCATGGGAAGCTATCATGGATATTTCCCCGAAGAAAATGAAAACTATTTATGAAGGAAAATCGTTGAAGCAATTATCATCTGTTGCAACGCCACTTGCGGTTTTGACTAGTACGCCCAACAAGGAATTAGAAACAATCACCGCAAAATTTACATTTACCGGCATAGCGGCAAATCTTGATAAACGTGATTTAACATTTGAAACGTTTGTTGAAGGAATAGATTCTGGATGGGCATCTGTATATGGAAAGGAAAGAACAGTGTATCTTCCCACAACTGCTGGGGTTCAACATTATACGTTTTTTATTCGTGCCAAAGACCCAGATGGTGTTGTGCAAAGAAATCCCATTAGTTATTCGTTTACCGCAAAATTTTCACCGTATTTTGGAAAGATACAGGCAAGCGCATCTTTGCGGAATTCGAATGTCGACCAACAAATTGTAGTGATGCAAGGAACAAGCGTCGACCCCGTTTCTATTTCAGGATGGACGTTTGGGAGTAAGAAATACAACACACAGTACACCGTGCCGTCTGTTGCACTGGACGTTCCTAATCATCCTTATTTTTCTTCGATGCAAAGCAATATTAAACTTACCAACAAAACAAAGCTTGTGGTGCACATGGGAAGAAGTCCGTTAGGTGTGGATTTTAGATTGAATCGTTGTATTGGTTATTTAAACTCATATTACCCCAATACCGTTCCCAACTATTGCCCAAGTATCAATCAGGACGAGGTGAAGAATTTATCCGCATATTGTAAAACAGTTATTTCTCGTACAGGTCAATGCAGAGAGCCACAGTTAAGCGATGCAAAAATTGATTCGGAATGTCATGATTATTTATATTCGCACTACACATATTCGCAATGTGTGGTAAACAATAATTCCTATTATGATTTTTATATGGATGAATGGTGGACGTATCTTAATCTAACTTCTCAAGTATGGTCTACAGAAGCAGATTCTCTCTTGATAAAAGACCAAAACGGTTTATTGATTGCAGAAGTGCAGTATTAAAGGGATACAATAGAGATGTAACATCTCATCCGATACCTCGTCTCAACTGGTGTCGGATATTTATTATTTATCATATCTCTATACAATTATGAAATATAAAGCACTGTTTTTGGGGAGTTTTCTGGGTTTGTTGGCGTTTGCCGGCGTTTCAAACGCTTCGGCACAAGTACTAACCATAAGCGGTATGGTTGGCTCAAACATCACGCTAAGCGCAGCTACCATCAACTGGACAACCAGTACGTCATCCGACGGACAGGTGTTTTATGGCACGTCAACGGCGTATGACTTGGCAAGCACATTGCAGACTGCAACTACCACTTTGCATACCGTGACGCTGAGTTCATTGACCGCATCAACGACGTATCATTTTATGGCGCAGTCCAAAGACGAACTAGGCAACACCGCAACTTCGTCTGATTATACACTTACGACGCTTGCCCCGGATGTAATTGCTCCTATCATTAGCGCAATCACTGTTTCTGGAATCACAAATACTACTGCCCAGATAAACTGGACAACCAATGAACCGGCAGACACGCAGACAGAGTACGGTACATCAACGACATATGGTCTTTTACCCACACTTCAAACAACAGCTAGCACATCACATACTGTATTAGTAAGTTCATTGACCGCAACTACAACATATCATTTTATTGTTAAGTCACGCGATGTTGCAGGAAACTTAGCAACATCAACCGATCAAACATTCGTAACATCAGCATTGGTTGTTATTCCTCCAACAGCAAGCACAACGACAGATATTCTTGCATCTTTAAAAATAGAACCCCGTATGCTCAATGCGCACAGTCGTGGAAAATGGATTGAAGCAGAAATAAAGTTCCCGTCAAATGGATACACCGCAGCAGACATGAATCTATCTTCCATCAAATTGAACGGGACGCTTTCTCCCGACCGTGTTAAAGCAAAAAACAAACGGCGCGGAAGTATCATCAGTATGGAAATGAAATTTTCACGGCAGGCGCTGATTGACTTGCTTGCAGGGACCGCAAGTTCCACTCAATCGACAGCAAGTACGACAGCGACAGTTCTTGTGCCTTCATATCAATCGACAAACGTGACCATAACAGGGTCTATCGGTACCAAGACATTCGGCGGTTCCACGACGCTTTGGCTTATAACATGGACACCTCAGCCGATTCCTACTTCCATAGTAAAGAAGGAGAAGTATAAGGAAGAACGTGGAAAAAAGTTTGATATCGAACATTTTCTATGGACAGGTCTTTCCCAGATTTCTTCAACTACTTCGCAAACCGTTACTCCTATAATGAAGTCGGAAAAAGAAAAAGATAAAAAAGAAGAAAAATCTAAGAAACAAGAGAATCATGGAA
>CAYVXI010000105.1:0-5526 GCA_964455595.1 uncultured Candidatus Saccharibacteria bacterium
GCGCCATAACCTAATAATGGCCGTTCTATGATTCCCGATAAAGCGGCACCCCATGCGATTAGCCTGCTTTGCGCGGTTTGGTCAGAATGAATGTAATTAGTTATTACAGGTGTGTAGTTCACAAAAAGAATAAGAGATACCAGAAAGCCGAAGGCATACACATATCTTTTCGTTGATGTTTTTTTTATTTTTGAAAAAAGAATTGATCCCCAAAAAAGCATCATGCCAAATCCTAACCCTAGTAGAGCTCCTCGATTATGTGTCATATATACCAAAACGATTTCAAAAATAGCAAGCGCATGCCATAGAGGGATTTTTTTTACCGATGTTTCCCTGCGCGCAATAATAAACGCAAAAAATATATGAAAGAGAAGATATATTGCAAGATAAGCGGAATTTCCTAGTGTACCAAAAATCGTGCCATTACTTGCGCGCACGAACGGAATACCAAAATATTGTAAGAGAGAATAAACAGATACAAAAAAACTGGTTAACAACGAAAAACGAAAAAGAACAAACCAATCACTTTTTTTCACTGTATCTACAAGAACAATAAAAAAGAGAAAGAAATGAAGCAAGGTAAAATAGCCATCGCTCCGCGCGCTTGAACCCCAAAAGCTAGAAGAGATATCAGGGCTAGCAAGCGTTGTTAAAGAAAGTGCTCCAAGGAGAAATAATAAGGCTTTAGAAATGTTTGGTTTTAGAAGCAAGAAGAAAGCATCTTTCCGTTCCCACCAGATTCCAAAAACCCAAACCAAACCCATTAGTTCAACGAATATTTCAAACAATACCGTTTTGCCAAAGGTGTACGGTTCAAACAAAGGGAAAAATACCGGCGGGAGTGCCGGTATTAAGACAATACAAGAAATAAAAAAGAGGATTAGCTTTCGCGTATTCATGGAGACTTATATCCCCATTTTTCCCATTATCGATTTCAGTATCATGCGAGATATTTCGCCAGAAAAAGCAATGTACGCATTAGCGACGCTTTCCAAGGCAACTTTAGGGTCCCCGTTTACCTCAAGCACTTCCCCGTTGTCCGCTACTTTTATGGTTGGCACTTTTTGTACGATAGATAAGGCAATACCAGGCCCAACCATATTCATCTGTTTTTGAACTAGTTCTGTAATGATTTTTTTGTATTCATTCATATAATTTGAAAAAAATACTATATTTTAAATATTTTTTTTGCTTTATGTAATGAAACTACCAACATAGCAATAGTACTGAATTCAATTATTTCACGGAGAAATTCAAGGTCTACCGGGGTGTTCTCTAACACTTTTGTGTCATTGATAATACCGATGATTTCCATTGTACCAAAAAGCAAACCAACGACACCAATATATTTCCAGATATTTTCAAGCATGCCTCCTTTTACAGAACGCACTACATCTACTGCATATACTATAGCAATTACGCCTAATATAGCATTTACAATTTCTAAACCAAGTTCAAGATCCATATATTTTTTTAAAATGATTACTTATATAATACTAGTATAATACAGATTCTTAGTAGATTAAAGCGAACTGTGAATAACTTGTGGGTCGGGTGTTTTTGAAATAGAAATGTTTTTAAGTTTATGAATACCGCGGATGAAGAAAAAGAGACCAAGATAGTACCATGCAAATTCTACTATTTCGTTTATATCGCCGTCCAAAAAAGGTACGAATTTCTGACTTTCCACAATAAATTCCATAAGGTGAATAGACATGAGCGCAGACGCAGCCAACATAAAAGTATTCATTACCGATCGGAATGCATTGGTTGCGATGAATATATAACGCATTTCAATGGTTGCAATAATAAGAAGAAGCAGGGGTAGCGCTAACATATGTTGAATTCCCTGGTCAGTAATAAAATCAACCCAATCTTTTATTCCTGAGTTTGTCATGTTTGTCACTCCCATTGCAACTAGAGTTTTGCGACCTTTATTGGTAAATGGGTTTTTGGGGAACGATGCTTCATGTGTCTCGCCGGTTGATTTATCGTAGTTGGCAATAAGAGCAACGATAAAAAGATAAAAGAAAAACTGCCCTGCGTAGAAGAGAATGTGTTTTAACCATGTGTCTACGATGTTTTCTGAGGCAAACAATACAGTAGAAAGAAAAAAGAAAACAAGCATTGTACAGAACAAGACCTTTATTCGTTTATTTTCAATCCTCCTCCAACACCACAAACATGTTCCCAACGTTAGAAAAAAAGAAATTGTTTTAAGAACGATAAATAATAGAGTCATTATAGTGTTTGTGTTACTGCGTGTGCCTTGCTACCAGAAAGTGGCAAGGTGATAGAAAATGTTGTTCCTTTGCCCTCTGTTGATTCAAACCATATTTTACCACCCGATGCTTCAATTATTTCTTTAACGATATATAACCCCAATCCTGTGCCTTCCATTTTCGAAGTGTTATCTGCGCGAAAGAATTTTTCAAAGATTCTGTTTTTTTGAAATTCCGGAATACCATACCCATTATCAATAACTTGAATTACAATGTTTTCTGGTTCCATAGAAAGTTTTAATGTTATCTGCCCACCTTCAGGAGTGTATTTAGATGAGTTGGTAAGCAAGTTAGACAGTGCTTGCCATATAAGTTTTGGGTCAACAGAGATGCGCGGTAGTGATTCTGGTTTATCAAATACAAAAGTCTGTTTACGTTTTTCAAAATTCTGAGAAATTTCTGATAGCATGCTCTTAAAGAAATCTATCAAATTTGTTGGTGTGGGTTCAAGTACAACTTTACCGGACTCCATGCGCGAAACATCCAACAAATCATTTACCAGCATAATAATGCGTTCGTTCGAATTATACACATCGGTGATGACGCTTTTTTGTTTTTCTTCCAATTGACCAAGGTCGCCATTAACCAACATTTCCAAAAACCATTTCATAGAAGACAATGGCGTGCGTAGCTGATGAGACGTGATAGAGATGAATTCAGACTTCATTTTATCTACTTCTTTTTCTTTAGTGATATCCGAGAATAAAAAAACCACACCGATGGTTTTGTTTTCCATGTTTCTTACAGGCGTTGCTGTTATTTTGTAATACGTTTTATATAAAAGCAGTTCAGGAAAAACCTGTACACTGTCAGATAGTCGAACCTGATCTGCCAAACCGCGCAAATCAAATTTTCCGTACAATGCCTGAATAATATCCAATAAAAGCACGTTTCCGTCCGGTTTTGTTATTCCCAAGATTTCTTTCGCGCGCTTGTTGATGATAACAACCTGCTCGCTTTGGTTTATCATAATAAGACCTTCGCTAATAGAGGTTAGCATGGAATTTACTTTGTTAGTCTCTTCATTTACAAGAGTTTTTATTTTTGAAATAGTAGAACCAGCCTGTTCTGCTATAGAATACAGAGTTCTTGTCTTGTCCTCGTTGTATATATTGGGTTTGGTGGATGCAACGTTAATAATTCCTATGACTTTATTTCCTACAATCATAGGTAGGTTGAAAAATGAACGCACCGGCTCTGTGTTGTTTTCGTCAAATATGGTGCCAAAATAAACAGGTTTAATATCTTCTTCTTTAGGGTCAATATCTAAAAGAACCTTTAAGATTGAAAGCATTTTTTGTTTCACATCAGAAACAAAAGATTTGTTTACCGATTCCTCAATGTGACATTTAAAAAGTATCTTACTGTTTTTGTCTACAGTCATGTAAGACACTGTGCTATAGGGAACAATTTTACCTAGCGATCCGGATATTACTTCCATTGTTTCGTTCACGTCTAGCGACGAACTGATGCGATCAGAGATTTCTTTTAAAATTGCCGACTGATACACCTTATGATTCATGTGCATGTCATGATCTTTCAGTTTCTGAGCAATTTCACCCCATGTATCAAGAATGATTCCTGTTTCAGAATGTTCATCTTTAGCTGTTTTAGTGATGGTGTAATTCCCATCTTGTATTTGTGCGACAATATTCCTAATGTTAACTATTTGCGAATATAAAGAATATGCAAGCCATACCGAGCTTCCAAAAAGAAAAAGCAAAAAAAATACACCCACCACAACTACCACTTCATGATTGATAAAAAAAATAATACCAAAAGCAGTAACAAGGACACCAGTGGATAAAATTATTAATTTTTTAAATAAAGGGAGTTTCATAAAAATGTATCTAACAATGTTCGTTAAGCAAAATTTCCTGAGCTTTATCAACAATATCTTTTAAGGGAGTGTTGGTTTTGGTAAAAAAATAATCACATTGCACATTGATACGATTTGTCAGTTTTTCTTGTGTTGAAAGATTTGTGATAACAATGATGGGTATGTGTTTCAGTGTATCGTCATTTTTTATTTTATCCAAAAAAGCAAAACCATCAAGCACCGGCATCATAAGATCCAACAAAATAATATCAGGCAGTGTCCCGTTTAATATTTCCAACCCATCTCTACCGTTAGATGCTGTTACGACATGAAATCCTTCACGAGAAAAACCAACGTGCAATGCGTCGCGCTGACGTGTGTCGTCTTCTAGTATAAGCACTGTTTTATCGCTACTTTTCATATACCCTAGTATAGCACTAAGCTATAAAGCAGGAAAGAAATAAGACACATAAAGAAAGTATTACAAAGTAATACACCAAGACATCTGAAGGAAATCCGACTTCCTTCACCGAGAACATACTACATTGATTTTATTATGTTTTTTCAGTATGATGTTTTAGTGTTTATGCTCTCGTCGTTCAATGGATAAGACGCTGGCCTGCGAAGCTGGAAATGCAAGCCCGCCCACCCAAATTTTGTCCCCGTCGTTTAGTGGATAGGACACCGGCCTGCGAAGCTGGAAACATAGGTTCGATTCCTATCGGGGACACAAAGACGAAACTTAGGCGGGTGAAATTCCTGCCGAGAGCACCCACAAACCAGAGTCCCGCTAAGCGGAACACGGTTTGGGGTACGCATGAACCAGAGCAAAGCACGGTTCATGCCACCCTAAGCTACATCGTATGATGCAAATCCCCTCTCAAGTACTTTCAGTCATTAACGCTTTAAACAAAGTGGAGTTTGAGGCGTATGCAGTTGGCGGATGTGCCAGAGATACGGTGCTTGGAATCAATCCTAAAGATTGGGATGTTGCAACAAATGCCAAACCAGAAGAAATACAAAAAATATTTCCCAAAAGTTTTTATAAAAACAATTTTGGAACTGTCACTGTAGTACAAGATGAAATGGAAGTAGAAGTAACAACCTACCGTATCGATAATGCGTACACAGATAAACGACATCCAGATAGTATTCAATATACTTCAAACTTGCAAGAAGATTTGGCACGAAGAGATTTTACCGTGAACGCTATGGCCCTTCAGCTGCGTTCAGGGCAAGCGTCTGAAATTATAGATCCTTTTAATGGTCAGGGTGATCTAAAGGATAAATTAATTCGCGCAGTAGGAGATGCCAAGCAAAGATTTGATGAAGATGCATTGAGGTTAATGCGTGCTGTTCGTTTTGCGGCACAACTTGGTTTTACCATTGAACAAAAGACATTTAAGGCAATTCAAGAATGTTCTC
>CAYVXI010000106.1:0-3940 GCA_964455595.1 uncultured Candidatus Saccharibacteria bacterium
AACTTTTTATTCTTTTCGGGGTTCCAATTAATATATTTCATATACGGTAGTTATATACATTGTATATGCGAGCGTATTAAATGTCAAATTCGAAAATGCTCAAAGGTTCAAGAAAATGGGATTTTGGGATATTGCATAGGCATTACCGTGGCTAAGAAGTCCCCTGTATGAAGCAGTTGTTCCGTCTGCGGGATTTTGATTGATTCTTTTAAACATTCTACGCTTGGTTGATGTTCGCAGGACTCGATGATGCGAAAAAGCGACCCATCCCAAAAAATCAACTCCTGAAGCAAGTGTTTTTATAAAAACTTTATCAGGGTGAAGCGAAAGCTTTAATCGTATTTCAAGAAACACCGCTATCTAAAGAAAAGAAAGCTGAAAAGATTGGGGAATGCATTTTGGTTTTAGATACGCTCAAATCCCTCGTTTATTTTATCCGCCAAAGAAGGATAGCGGGTACGAAGTAACTCTTTATCGTATTCATTGAGACTGCGAAGGTCAAGGTATCCACCGATGTGGGAAGGGAGAGTGAGGCCTTCGGCGGAGGTGAGGCTGTGAAGATCAAGGTGTCCAGGCGTTTCTTTGTCCGATATCTTTTTCAGTCCATTATCAGGCACAAATTGTTCTTCGGGTGATTGTTCAGGCATAGTACCTGTATGGTAACTCATAATAAGTGCTAATTCAACTTTTCACGTCTCATTTTTTCTTAACCAATTTGCAAAATTGCGCTCCACGGTCAAATTCGTTTTTAAAAATACCAAAGCTTGCGGCGCCGGGAGACAACAACACAGTATCTCCTTTCTTTGCGTGCGCTCTTGCCAAGAGCATCGCTTCTTTCATACTGTGCACCTCCCCCAGGATATGGGGGTATTTTTTAAGTTCTTTTTTTATTTTCTCTGTGGCGGTTCCTGCAAAAAATATTATTTTGGGGTTATATTTTTTGAATTCTTTTGCCATTATAGAATACTCTAATTTTTTATCTGTACCTCCTGAAAGTAAAATAATATTCTTTGAATTCAAAGCACGTAATGCCGCAATAACAGCATCGGGAGATGTTGCGGTCGTGTCGTTGTAATATGTTACGCCTTTTACTTCTCGAACCAGTTCCAATCTATTTGGAACACCGTGAAAACCACTAATAGCAGTGCGAATATCTTTAAAAGAAACGCTGGAAATTATGGCAACACACACTGCCGCTAACACATTCTCTCTATTGTGTGCTCCGAGAATCGCAATATCTTTTACTGAACAGACTTTTTCTAAAGTGCCTGCGAATGAAAATATAATGTGCCCGTTTTTTATATATGCGCCATCGCCTTTGAATGGTTTTTGCGAAAACCATACAATGCGAGACTTAGCTTTTGTAACTCTTTTTACAACTTCTTTATTATCTCTGTTTGCTATGAGTGCATCATGTTTTGCTTGATATTTAAAAATCTTTTCTTTATCGCCATAATATTCTTGAAGATGTTTGTATTTATTAAGGTGTTCGGGAAATAAATTTGTGATAACAGCAATATGCGGGCTTTCTTTTACTACGTCAAACTGCTGAAGATTCCAGCTGGACAGTTCCGCAACAACAATGTCTTGTGGTTTTATTTTTTCTATAATAGCAAGTGGTGAAATACCTACATTACCGCACAGTTTTACTGATACCGTATTTCGAAGCATTTCATATATAAGTGTGGTGGTCGTGCTCTTTCCTCTTGTACCTGTCACCCCAATAAAGGGATTGTCATTTAGACTTAGAAAAACGCTCCAGTCATTATGAATAGGGATATTGTTTTTACGCGCAAGAGCAAGATACACAGAACTTTTGGGAACATCTGGGTTTTTAATTATAAGGTCTGCATTTTTAAAATCACTTTCATTGTGTTTGCCGAAAACAAAGCAAATGTTTTTATATACGGAAAGTTTTTTTATTTGAGCGGTAAAAAAAGAACGGGGTTTTAAATCTGTTACAAGCACTTTGGCGCCCATGCGCGCAAAAAACAAAGCAGAAGAAACACCGCTTCCTTCTTTATTAATACCAAGCCCCATGATGACAACTTTCTTACCTTTACAATCCATATTTATAAAAATGTTTCTATTACAGTATCTTCAACAGCACGATTAACAAGTAAATCTATGTCTAGTTTTTGTTCGTCTCGTTCAATTTCTTGAATACTTGTTTTAATAGATGGATACTGTGGCACAAATAAACTACAACAGTCTTCATATGACTGCGAAGAGGCATCATACGTACCTATTTCTCTTGCACATATAATAACATCTTTTTTATTATCCCCAATAAGAGGACGCAGTATCGGCATCGAAACTGCTTCTGAAACAACAGAAATATTTTCAATAGTTTGAGATGCAACCTGTCCCAATGAATCACCCGTTACCAAAGCCATTATTCGTTCTTTTTTCGCGAGTTGTTGGGCGATACGCATCATAAATCGCCGATATAATATGACACGACGAGCTGGGTCAGGAAGTTTAGCGACAATGCTTTGCTGAATAGGCAAAAGCGGTACCATAAAAAGTTTTGTGGCGCCTTGCCATTGTGAAAGAATTTTTACAATCTCGCGAACATTGTCCTGCGATGCCTTTGAAGTAGAGGGGTAGCTATGAAAATGTACAAATGATATATGCGCGCCACGACGCATCATTTTCCATGAAGCAACGGGTGAATCAAGCCCAGACGAAATGAGCGATAATAAAGGACCCGAGACCCCAACAGGCAAACCACCATGACCTTCGTGTTTTTCAAAATAAACAAATATCGCGCCTTTTGTTATTTCTATATGACAATTCAGTTCAGGGTTTTCAAGATTAACTTTTGCGCTGAATTCTTTCACGACCATATCCCCAAGTCGAACGTTAATTTCTTGAGAAGTTAAAGGAAAATTCTTGTCTGCTCTTCGCGCGCTCATGCGGAACGTGGTAAATGTTTTTTCTTTTAAAAAAGAAGTGACTGATTTTTCCAATTCCCCAATATCATGAGGAACTGAATAAGCAAATGCAAAATTCGCAATACCAAACACTTTAAGTAACTGATTTTTTATAACATCTTCTTGGGCGTTATCAGAAAGCCATAATACCGTCGTGCCATGTCTTTTTTCGGAATTCAAATACGCGCCGGAAGGAAGCGCGTTTTGTATGTTCTGGAGTAATGCTCTCTCAAAAAAAGGACGATTCTCACCTTTAAGAGAAATTTCATCTACATGTATTATTACGGCGCGTGGAAATTTCATTCCCGGTCAAGTTTTTTTTTCGATGCGATCAAGACGGGCAAGTACTTCGTCAATTCCAATTTGATCTCCTATACCTGTCAGTAAATCACTCTCTTCTGGTAGCCTATCTCTTCCATATTCTTTCATAAAGAATGACATTGCCGAAGCTATAAATATACTAAAAATGGCAAACCCTATGGTCATCAACATCATAGCAACAACCCTTCCTCCAATTGTTACTGGTTCCATGTTTGTTGAAGCAGTAGAAAGCGTGTTAACCGCCCACCACGCCGCATCATCGAAGGTTCGTATAACAGATGTCTGGCTTTGATTTTCAAAGAAAAGCACGAGATTTGCACTTCCAATAATAACCACTGCAACGAAGACTAGATAATAAAGAAAATTCAATCCAAACTTAGAAAGAAAAGAAAGAACTCTGTCTGAAAAAAATATAAAAGGAAAACGCATAAAACTAAACACTTTCAAGATTTTGAACATTGGTGTTAACACCACTAATACATCGAACCAATTTTTCTTCAGATATTCTGCTCGGTCTTTTTCTACAATTAGCCGTAGAATAAATTCCAATGTGAATACTACCCATAAAATGGCATAATATGCATCAAAATACGCGCGCATCTCCCCAGAAATCACCGTAAACAACTCTGCCATTATTATGGGAATCAAGGGAATAGAAAGAACCCACAACACCTTATCAGTCT
>CAYVXI010000107.1:0-8713 GCA_964455595.1 uncultured Candidatus Saccharibacteria bacterium
AAATCTTGATTCAAAATCGGGGGCGCAGATTATGGATATTTTGAAGAAACTAAATGATGCAGGACGAACCATCGTGTTAGTTACCCACGAAAAATATACATCGGAATTTGGACGACGATTAATTAAAATAAAAGATGGCACAGTGGAATTTGACGGTCCTATTACGGTTCATGCTACTGTTGATGAATTTTATAAATAAGAAATATTGCAATGAGACTTAAAGATTCTATAAGAACAGCAACTGCAAGCATAAAGCATGCAAAAGCACGGTCGTTTTTAACCATGCTCGGCATTATTATTGGTATTTCGTCGGTTATATTATTGATGTCTATCGGAGAATCTGCCCAAGGTCTTATTTTAAATCAAGTACAGGGCATTGGATCTAATTTAGTGTTTGTTGTTCCTGGTGCTACTAAAGGCTCGCGACTTTCACCACCTCCCTCGGCGCAAGGCATCATTATAAAAACATTGGTAAAAAGTGATGTAGAAGCATTAAAACGTGAACCAACCATCGAACGCGTTGCGCCGGAAGTAAGAGGTCAGGCAAAGGCGGTGTATGGTAATAACGATCTTACTGTTTCTTATGAAGGAACAACAAATGATTTTTTTGCGGTGAGAGAATTCAAAGTAACAAAAGGACGCGTATTCACACAGACCGATGTGGATTCATCAGAACGCGTTGCTGTTATTGGTCCTTCTTTGGCTGAAACATTATTTGGCCAAGTATCCCCGGTGGATAAAACAATACGGTTAAAAGATATATCGTTTCGTATTATAGGCGTGCTTGAAAAAAAAGGTGTCGGTCCATTTGGTATAGATCAGGATAATTTAATCATCATACCGCTTGCAGTTGCACAGACCCAGCTTTTGGGAATCGATTTTTATAACGATATTATCATTCAGGTAAAAGATGCGTATAATATCGATTTTACCAAGGCACGCATAACTTCGGTACTGCGGCAGAACCACCGCATTACAGATCCTGACAAAGACGATTTTACCATCCGTTCGCAAGAAGATGCGCTTGCTATTTTGGGTAACATCACATCAATATTTACAATATTTCTCACATCTATCGCATCTATTTCTCTTATAGTAGGGGGAATTGGTATTATGAATATTATGTTAGTTTCTGTTATGGAACGAACAAAAGAAATCGGTTTGCGTAAGTCTGTCGGCGCAACTAATACCGATATTCTTCAACAGTTTTTGTGGGAAGCAATAATTATTACATGTTTCGGCGGTATTATTGGAATTGTTACCGGGTCATTGTTGGTTATTATATTTTATTTTGTACTTTCGGCGGTTTTAGAAACAGGGTGGATTTTTGCCTTACCGCCATCGTCCATTGTCCTTGCGTTTGGCGTTTCCGCTTTTACCGGTATCGTATTCGGCCTGTATCCTGCACGTAAAGGATCTTTAAAGAATCCCGTTGATGCATTGCGGTATGAATAATTTACTTATTTTATATTTAGCGATACAATAGCGCGATATGAAGTATTTCGAATCACTTATTCTCCCGTATCTTGTTATGTGGCCTTCCCTAGGATATATCCTGGTCTTTTTTATTATGATGTTCGAAGGGGACGCGGCGCTTTTTACCGCTGCGTTTTTAACAAGTGCGGGGTATTTTGATTTATGGGATATGACATTCACCGCGTTAAGCGGTGTACTTATTGGTAATTTATTGTGGTATTGGGCAGGATGGCACATGAATCATCTTTCTCCCTTCATACATAAATGGTCTGAACGTATCGGTAAACCATTCGACAATCATCTTTTAAATCGTACCTTCCACACTTTTTTTATTTCGAAATTCACCTATGGTGTGCATCATGTTTTATTGCTTCGCGCAGGTACTTTAAAAATGCCTTTAAAAACATTTATTAAGAATGATTTTTTTGCCACTATTATCTGGTTCACAATTATTTGGGGTATTGGATATAGTGTTGGAGCTTCATTTGTACATGTTAAAAAATACCTAAAATATGCAGAAATTGGTTTGTTGATTGCGCTTGCTGGATTTTTTTATCTGGAATATGTTGTTCGAAAACGCACGAAAGAGGAGTTATAATCTTGTATCATTATGCGAGTTTTAGCCTGAACTGCACCACTTTTTTTGTATAGGGCGGCAGAGGGAACTACTATTTCCGTTTTCCTGCGAAACATCATTCGCGGAACCAGCCGTCGCCGCGCTCCTGCGGCACGTCGCGGCCTTGACGCTCTCCGCAAAAGTCGCCTTATGGCGACACCACGCTTTTGCGTCTGCGCGACATTCCGCAACCGATGTTTCGCAGGGAAATGTATACAAAAGGGCTACAAAAAAAGTGGTGCACTTTAGGCTAGAATTCAAGTTACCTATACCTCTTGAAGAAGAGGACAGGCGGTTCTTCAAGGGCAACCGTCATAGGTGTGTACACATTACCACAACCCCTTGACATAGAGTACTAAAAAGTAGTATAATATATACGTTAAGTTTAGTTGTACATTTCAAACTTTTTATAAAGAAAGCGAGGATGATATGGCCAGTGAACAAGGAAGTTTTGCTTTTGTAGAAGATCTGCCAAAGGCAAAAAAGGAACCCCCCCGTGGTACTATAACGGAGTCGGGCCTTACCTTCAAGTTATACAAATATCAACAAGACATTTGTCCTGATTGCAGGACGCAAAACATTTTTTATGCTGTTGTTTTTGAAGGGAAAAAGTTTGTCAGTAAGAGAAATGTTTGCGTAAGCAAACAATGTCTGTACAATTTAACAGTACAGCTCCGTTCGTGATAAACAGAACCCATGGGTCTCATTTATGAGACCCTGTTTTTTTATTGTCTTTATATGGGTAGGGCGGTATACTGTATTTATAATAATTCACTTTTATACATGAATAACATCATAAAAAATATTCTTGGAGTCGTGCTTGTTTTTACACTCTTGGGCGTTATTGGCGCATCAACCCAATATGTTAGTGTCTATGAAAAATCGATTGACCCGGCTTCATATAGAAGTTTTTCTGTGTCGGGAGACGGCAAAGCTGTGGGTATTCCTGATATTGCACGGTTTAATTTTACGGTCATTACCGATGGAGGTAAAAACGTTGGTACTCTTCAACAAGACAACACCACCAAAATGAATGCGGCAATTGCATTTTTGAAATCAAAGGGTATTGATACAAAAGATATCAAAACACAAAGCTATGACGTTCAGCCACGGTATCAGTATTATAGCTGTACGAAAGAAGGCAGTGTTTGTCCGCCTGCTGAAATTGTCGGCTATAATATTACACAAACTGCATTAGTTAAAATTCGCGACTTTGCTTTAATTGGCGACACGCTTTCAGGTGTTGTAGATAAAGGAGCAAATTCGGTATCAGGACTTACATTTACTATAGATGACCCAACGTTGGTACAAAATAATGCCAGAGCAGAGGCAATTACTAAGGCACATACAAAAGCAGAGTCTCTCGCGCAAGCAGGTGGGTTTACATTAGGAAGACTTATTTCTATTGAAGAAGGAAATTCTTCCTACCCACAACCACTGTATGCTATGGAGTCTGCAAAATACGGTATGGGTGGGGGTTATGCAGCACCATCTATAGAACCAGGTTCTCAGGAAGTAAATGTTTCTGTTACGCTCAAATACGAGATACGGTAAAAAAGCTGCAAAGGAATGTCGTTTATGGAATGTCGCGCCCGCCCGAACGTACAGTTCGGTACGGGCAGGCGGCAAAAGCTTGGTCTTTCACTTGGACGTGGAACGTCCAAGTGAAAGTTTTGCGCCGCGGGTCAAAGGCGAGGCTCGCAAAGGGTGGCAGGAACGCGACAACGGCTGGTTCCAGAAATGACATCCCTGTACCGAATAATTGCTTTTATCGATATGCATAAAAAACTCACTCATAGCTTTTTCCAGAACCCGACGCTGGATGTCGCGCAGGCGCTGCTGGGGAAGTATCTGGTGACTTCATATAAAAGACATCACTTTGTGTTTAAGAAATAAATTACTGTAATACCCCCCGAATTCTATTACTATAGCGTCTCTATCTGCCATTGACGGGGATAATTACTTTGTATATACTTTAGGTATATATGAAAACAGCGGTTCTCAACATTAAAATAGACCCAAAGGTGAAAAAAGAAGCGCAAAAAGTAGCTGATGAGCTCGGCTTTTCCATTTCAGCCATCGTAAACGCATCTCTGAAGAATCTTGCGCGGAGCAAAACCGTCTCATTTTCAATTTTAGAGCCCTCTCCACGTTTGAAGCGGTCTATCGCGTCTGCTCGTCGTGATCGCGCGCAAGGAAAGTCTATTGGACCATTCCGCGATGCTGAAAGCATGATACAGTCCCTTCGTTCGTAGACTCCAATTTCATGGTTATTACTTACGGTCGAGTGTTTAAGAAGATGCTTCGCAAACAATCAGCAGTAATACAAGAAAAATTTTATGAGAGGCTTGCGCTCTTTGTAAAAGATCAACATAATTCACTGCTTGCTAATCACCCATTGAACGGTGAATGGGTGGGATACAGAAGTATTAACATCACCGGTGATATTCGTGCGATTTTTGAAGAAATAGACAAAAAGCATTTTGAGTTTGTCGATATTGGAAGCCACAGCGAATTATATTCATAATGTCTATCGCTCTACGGCTCAAAGTAGATTATGCCAAGCATTGCAAAGACTATCTCTGGCGGTTTTATATAAAAGAGAGTGATTTTATTTCTAGAAAATAGTCATTTTACAATAATCAACTGTTTTGCTATATTTACCACATATGCCTGAACAATCACCCGAAGAACAATTTGTGCCTGATAATGAACCGGAAAAAATACCGGACGAAGAAACGCATGGATACCTTGACCTTCGTAGCCTCAATGAATACGATAAAGAGTTACTTCGTACCCGCTATCCTTCTTTGGCGGATAAAATAAAATAGTTATTTTTGCGTGCACCGACTTCTATGATAGTATAGTAGAATACAAACCTATGTTACGGCTTATTCATACATCCGACGTTCACATTGGTGTGAAGTTAGCTTCGTTTCGCGATAAAGCTGCTGTTCAAAGACAGTCACTTTTGGATGTGTTCGCCAAAATCGTGGACACCGCTATTTCTGAACACGCACAACTTTTGTTAATTGCGGGGGATTTATTTGATTCCAATTTTCCTTCGTATCAGTCGGTGCAGTTTGTCAAAGGCCAGCTGGGGAAACTGAATAATAATGGTATTTACGTTGCCATAGCGCCCGGCACGCACGACTGCCTGTCTAAAGATTCCATTTTCCTCCGTGAAAATTTTACCGCAAACCTACCTTATATATATGTATTCAATAACCCTGAAATTACCGTAAAGGAATTTCCCGACATCGATGTGACGGTATTTACCAAGGCAAACATATCCAATAAATCCACGGAAAGTCCTATTGCATTTCTGGCAGAAGCTAGCAAGCAGGCAAAAACAAAATACAAAGTGGCGATGGCGCATGGTTCGGTGCAGATAGAGGGAAAGTCTGCAGAAGATGACTTGCCAATTAGTTTGCGTGATATTGCAGAATCCGGAATGGATTATTTAGCTCTTGGGCATTGGCACGGCGCGCAGGAGTTTTCGTTCGGCGGCACCAAAGCATGGTATGCGGGCTCGCCCGAAATCACGTATCAAGAGGGCAAAGGCGGGCTGGGGCAGGGGTATGCTTTGATGGTTGATATGCTGGATAAGGTAGAGGTGAAGCCTTTTAAAGTTTCTGATAAAGAAATAGAGGAATTGCACATGGACATGCAAGTATATGAAAATATGGAAAATGTATATTATGAACTAGAGAAACATGCTGGTGCTAATAAAATCATCACCGTGTCTATTTCTGGAGTGATTGGTTCGGATATTTTTATTGATGAAGAAAAAATTGAGGAAGATTTTAAAGATAAGTTTCTTAGTATACGAGTTACGAACAATACCGTATTTACTATGGATGAAGTGCTTTCACGTGATTATCCCGAAGAGTTGGTGATAGGACAGTTCATGCGCATTATGAGACAGAAAATAGAATCAGCTCAAACATCTGAAGAAAAGAAAATTGCCGAAGATGCAATGCATTTGGGCATTGCCGAGTTGGAAGGTAAAAATATTATTGAATAGCTGTTAGCTTTCAGATGCATTAGCTTTTAGAGTGGAATCCCTGAAAGCTGAAAGCTGAAAGCTAACGAAGCTATAACCTATATATACGTATGTTTGTTAAGTCCATTACTGCCAATAATTTCAAGAAATTCGACCACATGGAAGTGGCTTTTCCAGCTGATGTAACTGTGGTAAAAGGCCCCAACGAACAAGGTAAATCAAGTTTGTTGGAATCGTTGCTTGCCGGATTGTTCTATGACCCTAAAAAAAGCAATCAGCAAATTACTGCTTTAAAGTCTTGGAGTTCAGAAAAGTTGTACGATATCACGTTGCATTTAGAGCACAATGGGCAGGATATTGTATTATACAAAAATTTTGAGACTCGAGAGTTAACTCTTGAAAATAAGAGTGTAAACAAAAAATTAAATACCTATTCTACAATTGGAGATTATCTGTTTGAGATAGGTGCGTTGCGTTCGCTGGCATTATTTGAAAGTACTGCATGTGTGAAGCATGATGCAATGGTTTCCATGACTGATGGTAAGCGAGAAATATCACAGGCTTTGCAATCTTTGATGACTGCGTCAGGAGAAGGGGTTAGTTCTGAAAAGATATTAAAAAAACTTAATGAGTCCGTTGCATCATTACAAAGAGGAATGAAACAGCAAGCAAAAAACCCCGGCCTTTTAAAAAAATTGGAAAATGAGATTGTTGAATGTTCGATTCGTAAAAATACCATTGTTTCAGCGCTTTCAGAAATGGAATCTAAAAGCACCTATCTTGCCGACGTAACCATTTCATTAGATACATTGAAGAAAGAATACGAAACGCATGATAACCAATATCAAAAAAACGTAGCATTTTTTAAAGTAACTCAAGATTTGGAAAAATTACACGTGCAGGCAGATAGAGCAAACACAGATTTTAATACGTTAATGGAGATTGCCAACAAAAAGGGTTACTTTGTATTGCAGCTTGAAAAAATGAAGGGATTGCGTTTGGTTGATTTGGAAAAATTATATGGACAAAAAGAAATATTGAGTGCAAAGAAAATAAAATTCAAAACCATATCGCAAGAGTCCCAAGAAATAACCTCCAGTAAAAAGAAATCAATGTCTCATTTTAAAATGGCACATATTGCTGTTTCCGCTTTATTATTTTTGGCTGGTTTTTCCGGGTTTGTACGAACTGAATTGTTTGCGTTGTGGGGATTATTCATTGCCGCATTTACCTATAGTTTTGTATTCCGAAAGGGTATAGAGATTCATATAGGAAAGCAACTTAACGCAGAAGCAGAAAGCCTTATCCATGAGATTGCTATAGTGGAAAAGCAAATGAGTAAGGTATTGGAAGAGAATGGTGTAAAAACAGACGATGAATTAATAGCGAAGATTAAAAAATACAATGAATTTGGACAAGAATTGGCAAAATTAGAAAGTAAAGAAGAAGGTATTTTACGTTCTGGATCTCTTGAGGATTTTAAGAAAGAACGTAATGAATTATTAAAGCGCATTGCAATTGAAGAAACAAAAATTTCTGATGAAGAAAAAGTATCTCCACCTACACCTGCAATGCAGCGTGCTTTGGAACATGATCGTGAACGAGTGAAGTTGGAATTGGATAAAACTGACAAAGAAGTATCCCAATTACAGGCTATTATGCATTCGCAGTATAGTCGGGAAGATTTGGTAAAAGCTGAAGAGGAGATGGAATACAAGCAAACACAGAAGGTAAATGTAGAACGCAAACTTAAAGTATTAGAATTGTTAACTGATGTTCTTACCGAAGCTCAGACTAAAACCATTGCGCAATCACGTGCTTCTATAGAAGAGTATATGCGACGATATTTACCAGCTATTACCAATGGCCGTTATACAAACGTGAGAATAAAAGACGATTTATCGTTTGAGGTGTGGTCCGATGAGAAAAAGGGGATGGTGGTGCCGGAAGAAAATCTATCCAGAGGAACGGTGGATCAGTTTTATCTTGCTGCGCGTTTTGCCGTTTTAGCGTTGCTGAACAAAGGAGTGCGTTCGCTTGTGCTGTTAGACGATCCTTTTTCTGCGTTTGATGAAAGTAGACGAGAAAAAACAAGGGAGATGCTTGGTGATATGACGGAATCTTTTCAAATTATTCTTTTTACCCACTCATCTGATTATGATAGTTGGGGTTCTGTTGTGACTTTATGATGCAACGTTTTTCAAAAATAGTTACAGGAGTTTGGTACGCTTTTAGGAATGCCGATTTTATTTCAGACAGATATGTTTTGGCGATGGTAGTATTAGGCGCCATCATCAATGTTGGACTGTGGTATTATCTGAAATATTCATTGGGTCCGGCAGATTCATTTAAAGTAACTCATTATACATTTGCTTCAGGAGCAGATTTACTTGGTACGGCATCTGATATTTATGCATTAGCGTACTTTGCGGCTACATTTACACTGATTAATATCATCATTGCGCGCTTTGTATACAGCTATGATGTGTTTATGGCATATATTACAATTTCGTTAGTTCCTGTTTTAAATCTTTTTATTTTTTTTCAGGGTTTTTTGCTCGTTCAGGTAAATGCATAACCAAACTCAATTCTGAAATGCACTACCTCTTTTTTGT
>CAYVXI010000108.1:0-5948 GCA_964455595.1 uncultured Candidatus Saccharibacteria bacterium
ACAATGGTCACTCAGTTTACTTTCGGAGCATAATGCGTTGCATTCTCCGAAAGACAATGAAGGGACGGATATAAATATAAGTGCTGGGTAAAGGTTTTGTTAGTAAATTCTATTCGCCTACGGCTTTAGAATTCATACAAAACCCTTTAAAAATTCTGTGCCATATTATACATAGGCATCAAGATAGCTACTAAAAGCACTCCGACACCTGCACCAAGTACTAAAATAAGAAGGGGCTCGATAAGAGTAATAATACTGTCCATTGCAGTTGAAACCTCTTTCTGATAAAACTGCGCGGCAGATTTTAATGTATTATCTAATTTTCCTGATTCTTCCCCAACGTAAATCATCTGTGTCACCATAACAGGAATTATTTTTTTTGTCTTAAACACCGAACTTATGGTATTTCCTTTTTTAACCTGTTCAATAGTATCTAATAGAATATTTTTATATACAACATTACGTACCACCAAAGCAGTAACTTCAAGAGCCTGCACAATAGGCAATCCTCCTTGAATAAGAACACTTAAACTATCAGCAAGTCGCGCAAGATAATATTTTTGTAATAATTTGCCAAAAATGGGAATATGAATCTGTACTTTATCCCACATATCGCTACCATTTTTTGTATTTATATAATACCATCCACCACCACCGATGCCAAAAACAGCAATAAGAACAAGATACCAATAACTTACGAATATATCAGAAATACCTATGATAATTTTCGTTAAAAAAGGCATTTCTTGATTTGTTTCTTTTAAAATTGCCGTTAAATTAGGAACAACAAAAATCATCATCAAAAATCCCACAATCGCAAAAGCAAAAATAATGAATGCGGGATATGTCATAGCACCTTTTACTTTGCTTGCAAGATAATACTCGCGTTCCAGTCCTTCGGCAAGATACGTGAATACCTCTTCCAGCTTTCCGGACATTTCGCCAGAGTGCACCATATTGACGTAAAATTCCGAAAAGACCCGCGGATGCATCGCAAGCGCCTTGGAAAGTGGCACACCCGAATCCACGTTTTTTATGACATCAAACAGCGCGTCTTTGAACACCTGATTCTCGGTCTGCTCCATCATAGTTTTCAGCGCTTCGATGAGAGGCACTTTCGCCGCGAACAGCGTGGATATCTGGCGGGAAAAAATAACGACTTCTTTATTGGGAACGCCACGGAAACGCTGAATAAGAGAAATAACGGTGGGTAAATCTTTGGTCTCTTCTATACCTATGATAATAAAATCACTGCGCAACAATGATTCGATCGCGGCTTCTTTGGTCGGGGCTTCCACCATCCCTCTTTTTGTTTCTCCTTGTTTTGTGCGAACTTGATAATTAAATTTCATATAATAGCTTTTAGGTTTCAGCTTCGTTAGCTTTTAGAGTGGAACCCCTGAAAGCTAAAAGCTGGAAGCTGAAACCTACCTTGATACTAATATTTTAAGTTCCGAAGGATTTAATGAGTGCATAACAGCATCTTCATATGAAATCTCGCCTGCTTTTACAAGCTGGGTAAGAGAACGATTCAATGAAATCATACCGTCTTCTGCTGATGTTTCTATTACTAAGTCTATCTGATGAGTCTTGTTCTCTCTAATAAGATTTTTTACTGCGGGATTGGCAATGAGAAGTTCAAAAGCGGCAACACGCCCACCATTAATGCGAGGAATAAGGCGTTTAGACAGAACGCCAAGCAACGTGCTTGCAAGCTGAGTTCGTATCTGATTCTGCTGTGAAGGTGGGAATGAGTCAATAATACGATCAATGGTTTGCGATGCATTGTTGGTATGTAATGTAGAAAAAACAAGATGTCCTGTTTCTGCGGCTGTTATAGCAGCAGAAATTGTTTCTGGGTCGCGCATTTCGCCGACCATAATAACATCCGGATCCTGACGAAGTACGGAACGCAACGCCACGTTAAAATTCTTCGTGTCCTGCCCCACTTCGCGCTGATCCACAATGGATTTGTCGTTCTTGAACAGATATTCGATGGGGTCTTCAATGGTAATGATATGACACCCGCGATTATGATTAATCTCATCTATCATGGCGGCAAGAGTCGTAGATTTTCCTTGACCAGAAGGACCAACCACTAAAAAGAACCCCTGCGAACCTTTTATCAAGTTATGCAAAACAGGCGGATGATTCAGTTCATCAAGCGTCCTGATGTTCGTTGGTATCAAACGCATTGCTGCGGCAAAATTGCCTTTTTGCATAAACACATTCACGCGAAACCGCGCAATATCGGCAAAGCCGTACGAAAAATCCAGCTCTTTGTCCGCGAGAAATCGCTCCCGCTGATCCTTTCTAAGGATTTCCATAGTAAACTGCTGGGCATAATCTTCATCGATAATATCTTTCGATTCGATTGGCACTAATCCCCCATCGATACGCAATGTTGGTTTTCTTCCCACAGAAATATGCAAATCTGACGCGCCACGTTCAAGCACCATTCCTAATAATTCTTCCAGTTCTTGTTTAATTTCCATAAGTTAGCTTTTAGGTTTTAGCTTCATTAGCTTTCAGAGTATAAAAAATATAAAATAAAAAGAAGAAATTTCTCTGAAAGCTGAAAGCTTATGAAGCTGAAAGCTGTTTTTTCATTATTTCTTCTACCTTTTTTTCCACTTCGGACGGGGTATAATGTGCTTTTACAAGATATTCCACTGCACCCATTTCTAATCCGCGTTTAATATCATTTTCTTGACCTAAATTAGTCAAAAGAATAACAGGAATATCCTTCATGGTTTCATTGTTTTTAATAACACTTAACACTTCAATACCATCCCTATGTGGCATTACCACATCTAAAAGAATAACATCTGGGCGAAGACCTTCTTTTAGTTTTGAAATACATTGATCACCATCTAACGCAATGTGAACATCGTATCCTGCAGATACAAATTTTGTCTGATACATATCAGACAAAAAAGTATCGTCTTCTACGATAAAGACTTTCTTTTTTGTATTATCTTGTTCTTCCATAAATGTAGGTTTTAGAATAATTCCTCTGAAAGCTGAAACCTGAAAGCTAACGAAGCTAGTATACCTTATTAAATAGTGGATTGTAAAACTTCTTCCAAAGCAATAGTACCTTGTAATACTTTTATTACACCGTCTTGCTTCATAGTAACCATGCCTTGTCGCGTTGCTTCATTCATAATCTTTTCTTCGGTAAATCCTTCCAGAACGACGCGTTTTAATTCTTGGGTCATCATCATGGCCTCAAAAATAACAAGACGTCCTTTTGTTCCTTTATGCATGCATTTACCACAACCGGGCGCCTCCCAAATAAAATACTCTTTACTTTCATGTATCTCTTTATATTTCTGTGGCATTGCTTTTATGGTTGCGTCTATAATGTCATGAGCACGTCCCTCTGCGAGTTTTTTTACTTTACAGTCTACACAAAGCTTTCGAACCAAACGCTGAGCTGCTGCTAAAATAATTGCAGGTGGTACCAAATATGGCTCAACACCCATATCCACAAGACGCGGAATAACACCGACAGCACTATTTGTATGCAATGTTGTTAAAACCAAGTGCCCTGTTAAGGCTGCTTGTGTTGCAAGCTGAGCGGTTTCTTTATCACGAATTTCACCGACCATAACGATATCGGGGTCCTGACGCAAAATACTGCGCAAGCCCACAGAGAATGTATAGCCCAGGTCGGGACGCACCTGCGATTGGTTAACGCCTTCTATATTGTATTCAACCGGATCTTCCAAACTCACCAGATTGATGCCTTCACGATTCACCGCGCCCAATAATGACTGAAGCGTGGTTGATTTACCTGATCCGGTCGGACCGGTCATCAGCATCATGCCGTAAGGTCGTTCAACCGCCCACTGAATAGCTTCTAACCCCTGTCCTACAAATCCCAAATCAGGAAGAGGCTTAATACCAGCATAGGGGTCGAGCAAGCGCATAACAATTTTTTCACCGTTGATGGTGGGGAACGACGACACGCGGAAGTCTATGACGCTGCCGGATATTTTTGTTCTAAACCGCCCGTCTTGCGGAACACGCGATTCGTCTATTTTCAGATTGGTGATGATTTTGATACGCGACACAATAGCTGCGTGAATTCCTTTCGGCAATAGTAAACTTGTATGTAATACGCCATCTACACGAAAACGAACACGCGTATTCTTGTCTAACGGCTCAATATGCACATCTGATGCACGTCCTTCAAATGCGTGTTTAAACACCACTGAAATAACCTTTGCAACAGGAGCGTCAGCAGCAACGTCGTCTGCCAAATATTTTTTACCGACCAACGTATCAATATCTGCTACTTCATCTTCAATGCTTTGGAGTGCTTCTTTCACTTCTCCATGCAAATTAGAATATTGTCCGAACAAAAATTCAAACTGCTTATTGGTGATAAGAAATACTGAGGCGTTAAGATTTTTGCTAGTAAGAATGAATTTTAACGCATCTAATATTTTTACATCCTGAGGATTCACAACCCCTATTTCAATAGTATTGTGATCTACCCGTGCAATAGGCAAGAATTTATACATTTTTGCCGCTTCTTCGGGAATTTGGGTCAATACATCGCCAGAAATCTGATAATCCTCATCAAACTTCTTCATCGGTACCCCATAGAATTTGCTTTTCGCCTCAAAAACAACTTCCTCAGGAAATTTTGATAATAAAGACTCTTCTTCTGTAATGCGCTTGGAACGCAATTCATTCTTAAACGCATCAGCGTCTGCACGCGATATCTTACCATCAGCAAGAAGAATATCGATAAGAGTTGTTTTCATAAAAACAAAAAACTACTAGCAATTATTTGGTTAGGAAAAATAAATTACTATTTCCTGGTGATGCATTATCTTTCGGCCAGGAATAGCGTTTGAGATTTTTATAAAACTTCTGATCCAATTCACCTCGAATATCAGCAACATTGTTCTCCAGTTTTTTAATTGCGTCTTCTGAAACTAATTTTATTTTCGAGTTCGTTTGGATAGAAACAAGCCCATCATCTGGCGTTTTGCTTGGGGAAAAATATGCATTATAAAAAAATCCAAACGCAAATAGAGCGACTACAACTCCACCAACGATAAGAATCATTTGTCTTTTCTTTGGATTATCGGGAAGAAATTTCATACATTTCTCATTATTGATAATATGTGTTTATAACTAATACATAGGTTAAATCCGTATCTGCTTTATCTTGTTTTGTTGTTTGTCCAGTATCACCAGAAGTTGACTTCCCTTTAGCACTTCCTCCTTTTGATGTATGGGAACTTACTATAGAAAGAGAGGCTATATCCATAAGGTGTTCATTGTTTTCGATGGCATCACCAAATGACTTAATGCTGTTATAATCTCCCTTTGCATTAATAAATATTGTAATTTTCTTATACTCTTTTACAGCTTGTGCTGAGTCATTTGATTTTACCGATGCACCACTATTTTCATCTCTAAAACTTATCGTATTTAAGAAAATACCGCTCTGAGAAGCCAAACCCTCCATTTCGATGAATAGCTTAGGAATACTTTGCGTATCCTTAATTGGCAACAAATATTCAATTCGTCCAATATCTTGTGATGATTTTTTGTAAGAATCGTAAATACGAGTGATAGAGGCAATGGTTATGTTTTGTTTTTCTTGTTCTGCGCGCTTATCAGATAATGTTTGCGAAGAAACAGTGACTGCTCTGTACTTAGGAAATACAAATACAATTCCTATTATGGTTGTGAGAATAAAAAGTGTTCCTGCGAGTATATATTTTCTGTCCATAAGAACCTATGTTAATAATAGCTCCCGCCGCGATACGTGTCCATTCTGCGTCGGGACAAGAAGCGACGATGTATCCGACGCAGAATGGCCGTATCCCTTTGGATTTGTGCTATTTTCTTTCATTATTTTATTGCTCCTTGTCATAGTATGTAGTATACAATTTCCTTGTCGCGCCTCATGCTGAAAGAAA
>CAYVXI010000109.1:0-2731 GCA_964455595.1 uncultured Candidatus Saccharibacteria bacterium
AAGTCTTGGAGAAAGGTGTTTTTAAAAAGCGCGCAAACGCACACACAACACCTGCAAGAAGAATCAGAAAAAGCGCGAAATGAACTAAGCAGTGCTGGATTGGCATTAACGAAAGCGCAAAAAAAATTTGCCGAAGCCGAACAAGCCCTCAAAGATTGGCATAAACAGCTCAATAATATAAGAGAAAGAAATAGCGAAGATTATGCCCAAGAGCTAGAGCGAATAGGCAAGCTTGATCGAGTTGCCGCAGTAAAAATACAGCGGGATTACTTGGTGGTGTATACAAAGACCATTTATATCCACCATGGGTCTAGATGCTTTGAGATGGGTGCGTATGAGATTCATATGCCGCTATATAAGGGATGTTCTGATATTTTGGTGCGTACTCTTTACACCACTCATAGACAAGGCCGTGGACATATTTATCTAGTGGGTGAGAGATATTGCGCCGGCACACTCGCGCCTTCAATAGACGAAGCTTTACAGAAAAAAGAATTTGCCTCAGCAATTGAATATTTACTAGAGGCAATGCAGAGCGCATCAGGCGGAAAAGAACAGGAAGTTTTTCAATGGAAGGAGGTGAGGTTCAATGACCCAATCGAGGAATAGTATTGCCCTTTTAAGAGCAGAAGATTCGCAAGTTGCTTTGATACAGGGACATGAAAAAGCATTTGAAGATTTTCGCGTGGTCATATCTTTTGATGCATTTCAAAAGATGATGTTTTTCGTAGACTCATGTCCATATGAAATTAGCGGATTTGGCATTGTTGAAGAAAGCGGAAGCACACTTTCTATCAAAGAAGTGTTTCTTGTAAAACAGAGTACTTCAAGCCAAGGCCTGCATGTTGAAACAGACCAAAAAGCATTTAATGAGTTTGTCGGTAGGCTCGCCAAAAATGGCGGGGATCCCGGAAAATTAAAATTCCAGTGGCACTCGCATGCAAATTCTAGAGTATTTTTTTCCTGCGAAGACGTTGATACGATTCGAGCGTACCTCTGTGATTACATGATAAGTTGTGTCCTTAACAAAAAAGGCGAGCATAGGTGCCGGATTGATATTTTTAAACCCCTGAAGGTGAGCCTTGACTCGCCCCTTCATATTCAGCTTCCGGAAGTCTCCGATGATCTTAAAAAAAGATATCTTCTTAACATGAAGGACTGTGTAAGAGTGGTTGGGCAAGAATCAAAAGATGCTACTTTTTGCTCAAATGGCATGAAGAAGAAAAGGCTCGATAAGAATACTGTATTGCATGGTAAAAAAGAAAAGGAGGGCTTATGATACAGGATTATATCGGCCAGCTTGATATACTTAATCCGGAATTGTTCCGTTTTCCCGTCACGCTCATAGGATGCGGCGGCATTGGCTCGCCAACAGCCATTCTCCTTGCAAAAGTAGGTTGTCCAAATCTCACAGTATTTGACCCTGACAAAGTCGAAGCACATAATTTGCCTAATCAGTTTTTTAGGAAAAGTGATTTGGGAAAGTATAAGGCTTCTGCTATTTTTGACTTTGTGAAAGAAATATCAGACACTCATACGTGCGCTTGTTCATATCAATTTAGTGATAGGGAGAAAAGACCGTTGGGAATGGTTGTGTCTGGAGTTGACAATATGCACACGCGCTTGAGTATTTGGGAGAGAATGCGATATAATACAGATGTGCCTTTGTATGTTGATGGACGAATAGGAGGCGAAATATTAGAGGTTCTTACAATACGGCCATCACAAGTTGAAGATGTGGAATGGTACGAAAGAAAGTTTTTATTTTCAGATGAAGACGCGGCCAATCTTCCTTGTACCGCGCGAAGTATTATGTATACGGGATTTGTTATTGCGGGAATTATTGTCTCTCAAATTGCAAAATGGCTGAAAGGCGAAGAGTATTATCGCCGCGTAAATTTGGACCTTAAAACCATGACGTCGGTTTTACAGTAATTCTTTAAGGAAAGGAAGGCATATCGCAATGGTAAAATTAGCAGTTCAAGGCAGAAGCGTTTCAACGCATAGGCATGTTCCGGGAATGACGGTAGAAGCAATACTGAAAGAAGCGGAAGTGGCAGCCAACGAACATTCCACGATTACCGTGGATGGCCGTGACGCCGAAAAAAGCACAGTAGTTCCAAGAGAAGCCACGGTCGTCGTGACTTCAAAAATCGCAAACGGTTAGTTTTGTATTATGCTCTTTTAAAAATTTTTGGCAGGTGGATACGTCTACCTGCCTTTTTTATTTTAGAGTTGACATCTGTAAAATAGTATGGTAGCATTTCATATAGTTTTATTTTTTGTTCTTTTTATCTTTATGGAAAGGAGATTTTGCATGATCAGCTTTTGCGTGAGAGTTCCTGGATTGAAAATTTCTAAGTTAAAGAAATTAGTAAAAGACCATATGCTGACTCCTCGTCAAATTGTTTTAGCTGTCAAAAAAGCAAAGAGAATATTTATTCCTTTTGTGGGAAAGAAAATTCGGATTCCATTGACGTGCAGTGAATGTCAGACGACTTTGTCTGAATTTGCCGGGTGTTATGAGAAAATTCCTACAGAGGATTTAACACTGCGATTTAGTGTAATCCGCGATGATCCGTGCGTTGTTCAGGTGGCATCAGCAGGCGGTGATTGCCGTGTTATGAAAGAAGCGATAAGAATTGTTGTTCAGCGTCATATTATGCAAAAGCTTAAAAAGCTTGGCATTCAGTGTAGTTTATTTAGAACATAAGCCATGGTTTAAAACCTC
>CAYVXI010000110.1:0-2861 GCA_964455595.1 uncultured Candidatus Saccharibacteria bacterium
ATAGATATCGATGGATATATCGTCTATGATCATGCAGGAGAAGGCCAATACGCAGAAACAGAAAGGCAGATTCAGAGTGCATTAACCGAACTTAATTATCGTCTAAAGAAAGATATAGAAATAAGTACTGAAACAATAAAACCCGTTAGTGTTGTTAATGTGGACTCATCAAAGGTAAAAAGTCCAGAAGTATATTTTGGTTCGGCGAGAAATGAATATCTTGCAAACGGTACCGCAGGTCGTACAGGCGAGCAGACTCTTTTAGTTCCTTCTTCAATCTCTTCCAACAAACTTTACCTTGGTGGTACATGGAATATAACTTCCGAATACGCTGAAAGTAAGAGTTCGGGGAGTATCGTATTCAACTACGAAGCTAAGAATGTTTACATCACCGCTGGATCGGCTCAAGGTGTTGAGATTGAAATCTATAAAGATGATTTATTCGTGAAGAAAGTAATCGTTAAGAACGAAACACTCTATACGCTCATCCAGGATGCAGGTTATGGAAAACATGTTTTGCGTATCGTGATACCGAAAGAAGGTTTACAAGCTTTTACATTTACCTTTGGATAAATAAAAATATATGAAAAATGATATGCCTAAAAATGAAGAGGAGTTTAAGGAAAAGTAGTTTGATGTAATTAAAAAACTAACTTAAAAATACTATGAAAAACGTAACTATATACTCAACACCAACATGTCACTTTTGTCACGCAGCTAAAGAATTTTTCAAAAAGAATAGTGTAGCGTTTACTGATTATGACGTTTCAACGGATCAGGTCAAGCGTGCAGAGATGTTAGAGAAAAGTGGACAGATGGGCGTGCCGGTTATTTTTGTCGACAATGAAATGGTAACTGGCTTTGACGAGTCGAGATTGAAACAAATGCTTGGTATTGCTTAATTATTTAATAGCTACAAAAAATAAGTACAAATAATAAAAATAATGTATGATCTTGTCATTATAGGAGGAGGTCCAGCTGGTGTATCGGCTGGGGTGTATGCTGCCAGAAAGAAATTAAAAACCCTTTTTATTACTTTAGAATTTGGGGGTCAATCAATTGTATCTGATGGTATAGAAAATTGGATTGGGACAGTAAAAATTCCAGGAGCAGAATTAGCAAAGAATCTTAAGGATCATCTTTTAGCCTATGCTGATAAATCTGTTTTAGTAAAAGAAGGTGAGAAAGTTGGAGATATACAAAAATCCATAGATGGCTTTACTGTCTCAACAAATAAAGAGAAGTACGGAACAAAAACAATTCTTATTACCACCGGTAGTCATAGGCGTAAATTAGAGATTCCTGGCGCAAAAGAGTTTGATAATAAGGGCCTCACCTATTGCGCATCCTGTGACGGCCCTCTTTTTACTGACCAAGATGTTGCTGTTGTGGGCGGAGGAAATGCGGCGCTTGAAACCGCAGCTCAATTACTTGCATATTGTAAAAGCGTTACGATATTAAATCGCACTGGAGAATTACGTGGAGATGAAGTTACTATTGAAAAATTAAAGAAGAATCCAAAACTTGTAATTATAAAGAATGCAATTCCTGTTGAACTTAAGGGCACTTCATTTGTCACAAGTATGGTTTATGAAGATGCTATATCAAAAGAAAGACATGAATTTCCAGTAGCAGGAATTTTTGTTGAAATTGGACTTCTCCCAACCACTGATTTTACAAAAAATATAATTAAATTGAATAAATATAATCAAATTCCCATTGACCCAAGAAATCAGAAAACGGAGATTTCTGGTATTTGGGCTGCTGGGGATTGTACCGACACTCTTTATCATCAAAATAACATCGCTGCCGGAGATGCAGTAAGAGCACTTGAAGATATCTACATGTACATACATACAAAGTAATTATGAATAATAAAAATATAAATTATATGAATGACAACATGCCTAAAAATGAAGAGGAGTTTAAGGAAAAATTAACACAAAAGCAATACGAAGTCCTGCGTGAAAAAGGTACCGAAGCTCCTTTTTCAGGTAAGCTTATTCATCCAGACAAAGATGGTTTTTATAAATGCGCTGCGTGTGGCAACCCGCTCTTTAAGGCTGAGGCAAAGTTTGATTCTGGTACTGGCTGGCCAAGTTTTGATGAAGCACTTCCAGGTACGGTAAAGAACATCGATGATACCTCTCATGGAATGACGAGGATGGAGACAGTATGCGCTGTGTGCAACTCTCATCTCGGACATGTGTTCAACGACGGACCAACGCAGACAGGTAAAAGATATTGCATGAATTCAGTATGCTTTGAAAGCTTTGATAATAAATAATATGAATGAAAATAGATATAAGAAAATAGTACTGGCAGGTGGATGTTTCTGGGGGCTTGAGGATTTAATTAGAACTCAGCCTGGAGTATTGGATACCAAGGTCGGCTATACAGGTGGGAAAAATGAAAATCCAACATATGAAAATCATCCGGGCCATGCCGAGGCTGTTGAGATTGAATATGACTCAACTAAAACATCATACAAAAAACTTCTAGATTTTTTCTTTCAGATTCATAATCCGACCACACTCAATCAACAAGGAAACGACCGAGGAACATCATATCGCTCGGCTATTTTCTATGGAAGCGAAGAGGAGAAAAAGGAAGGTGAAAACTTTATCAATATTGTGAACCATTCAAAACGCTGGAAGGATCCGGTTGTGACAACCTTGGAACCGTTTGGAACTTTCTATAAAGCAGAATCCTATCATCAAGATTATCTTCAGAAAAATGTAGGCGGTTACACCTGCCACGCAATATATTTTGATAGTTATCTAAAATAGCAGTATGCATAACTTTAAACATTTATCCACAAAAACAGTTCCTATTATTTTGGTGCTATTTTTGCTTGTATT
>CAYVXI010000111.1:0-4644 GCA_964455595.1 uncultured Candidatus Saccharibacteria bacterium
TTGCCGAAGCAGAGAGTGGTAGGTTTAAAATTGATCGTTCTATGGAATTATACAAGCAAGCACTTACCTATAATACATTTGGCGACAACGAAGCGCGCAGTCGTATGGCATTGACGGTTGCAAAAAGTGTACAAAGCGTACAGGAGCAGAAACTGCCGGATAATCTCGCGAAATATCTGAATGAAAGCATAAAAGCATTACAGCAAAATATTGTACAAAGCGACCAACGTCTTTTGCTATATCGTCTCCAGCTTTCAGATTTGTATAATTTACAGCTTTCTCATACGGGGGAAGTATCTGCCGAAATAGAAAATATAATCAAAAAATCAATTGAATTAAGTCCAGGAAGAATGGAGTTTAATTTTGCGCTTGCACAAACAGAGTTTTTAAAAGGAAATTTTAGTGGGGCAATAGAAATTCTGAAAGAAGCGTCACAGAAAAACCCATTACATCCTATGCCGTACTGGAAAATCTCGCAGAATTATTATTTCTGGTCTCAGTCCGAACACGATCCCGTGAAAGTAAAGGCACTTATCGCCCAAGGCATCCCCTATTTGGAAAAAGCGTTGTATCTCGGCCATGATGTGCGGAATTATCAAGAACTTCTGTGGGCTATGCGGTACTATAACGATATACAGGATTATACAAAGATTGTATATATAAACAAAAGGGTGCTTGCGTTCAATTCCAAGGACACTTTGCCTTTCCATATGAATCTAGCGCTTGCCTATAAAGAATTAGGACAAAAAGATAAAGCAAAAGAACAAGCCTTGCAAGTAGAAGCGATAGACCCATCACAAAAACCTGTTGTGGATAACTTCATACAAAGTTTATGATTTTTCGCGAGGTGCTGTGGATAACATTATAATTACCATGTGTACATATAATCCAATGTGCTTGTAAAATTACCGTGCGCTGGTATAATTCATTACATGGCAATTAAAAAACAACAAACAAAAAAGAAGGAAATGACGCTTGATCGTCTTGCCCTTATGATGGGTAAGGGTTTTAATGAGGTGCATGATAAAATGGACAAGGGTTTTGCTTCGGTCGATCGCCGATTTGAACAAGTCGATCGCCGATTTGAAGATGTTAGCGCCGAGTTAAAAGGTGATATCGCAGAAGTCAGGACAGAATTAAAAGGTGATATCGCAGAAGTGAAAGCTGATGTTAACATCTTAAAAAATGGCATCGAAAAGTTTATTATGTTTTATGAAAGACAGGAACAAGAATTTACTATCATGAAAGATGAAATGAGGAGAATTAAGATTATTCTAGAAGAGAAGCTTGGTGTAAAAATTTAATATTTTTTAGAAAGAGTAAATACAATACGGAAGTAACCCTTCCGTATTGTTGTATAAAAACAGAATATATTTTTTTAATAAAATCACATGGAACAACAAATAGAACAGGGGGGTGAGGTAAAAAAAACATCATGGAAGATGAAGGTCGCAAAGATAGTCGTTGGAACAATACTTTTTATTGTAGCTTTTCTTATAGTTGTATCTATCATACGTGCACCAGGATATTTTGATAAGCAAAAAACAGATGAACAAGTGGTAAAAATCCACGCGACAAAACTGACACTGGACGATGTAATGGGTAAAAACCTGCCACCAGACCCAGGAGCCGAAGCAGACAAAACAATTGCCGGCATTGATGCCAACAAAAACGGCATCCGCGACGACGTAGAACTTGCCATATTCAAACAATACCCAGACTCTGCCAAAACACGGGCAGTGCTTTTACAGTACGCGCTAGCTCTACAGATGGAGGTGACCCAGCCGATTGTGAACGAAGGAACGGTGGGAGAGGTCGCAAATAAAGAAGATAGAGCTATTTTTTGTATAGCAAATCTTATTGCACCGGAAGGCGAAGGCAGGGTCCTAACCGTTATGCAGAAATATGTAGCACCTCTTTCAAAAGAGCAATTTAATACAGAAACAAGAACTATATCACACAAAAAGTTTTACTCATATTTAAAGAGCGGAAGAATAGATGATTCAATAAGTTGTGATATCGAGCTTACTTTATTGCCTAATTAATTATGTTAAGGAAAAGAAAATCTGTCCCCGTTTTGTTGATAATTGTATCAATGATGCTACCGTCATATATAGCGTTTGCTGATAGTACATCTGAACTATGTCAAAGAAGTGGGTATACCATCTCTGCTATTAATGGTGTTTTGACTGACGAAGAGGGGGCAAGAAATAACCAAAGATTTTTGAAGATTGCTGTCGGAGCGATTTATAAGGGTGAAAAAATTGATTACCAATACCTTCTTAACCCATCACATATTGGAGGAATTGGTGATTTTATTATATCTATCTATCAGAAGTTTTTTGATGAGAGCACAGTAAAGGATTATGATTTGGTTGAAATGATTAAATCGGCTAGCGAAAAAGTTACCACCCAAAAACTTCTTCTTGTTGGGCATTCTCAAGGGAATTTTTATGCCAATAGTATGTATGACGATCTTGCAGACAAAACAGGAGGTGTTCCTAAAGAATCAATCAGCGTGTATAGCGTTGCTACTCCCGCGAGCCGCGTCGCGGGAGAAGGGATTTGGTTGACGTCCGACATGGACAAAGTCATTGCAGACGTTGTTAACTATTTTCCCTTCAAAAAAATTAAGGAACCAAACACAAGTATTATATTACAAAGCGGAGATGATTTTTGGGGACATGACTTTGTAAATATATATCTAAAATATAAAAGCGATGATATTGTTTCCAATATCCATACTTCACTTGATAAATTAAAGGAGAATAATATTCAAGACGTGCAAAATCCGTGCATTGCAATACCAAAGCAGACCATAGTGCACTTAATGCAAGGGGAAATGCTTACTAAAACAGATTTTATTATAAACAAACTATGGTATGTTGTTTCAAGCCCAGTGGTTCTTGCAAAAACAACAGGCACGTATTTGGGGACTTCAGTTGCGGGAGTAGTAACAAACATCGGAAACTCGCTTTGGGCATTTTTCAATACCATACCTATTCCACCCGCTTCTTCTTTAATTGCAGGAGCCTTACCTCTCATTCCAGAACAAACTCCATCGACTCCAGTCATTTCTGTTGTTCCTGTTACACCTATACAGAATACCCTGACCGTTACCGTGCCTATTGAATCCGTCCCGCAAAGTATAAACCAAGTCACAACACCACCATCGCCTCAGGTATTTGTAAGCGAAGTGGTTGTAGCTACTACCACGGCAGACACCATGCTTGCTATGGCAACATCAACTCCAGAAATTGTTGTAGTAACTCCTCCGGTTTTTCAGGGTGGTGGATGGATTAGTGGCGTTTCTGTTACCCCGCAGATTCCACAGCCAACCACCGTTATTTTACAAGACACTGCATCTACCACAGAACAGTTAGCAACATCAACGCCAGATGTGCTTGTTGTCGTGCCTGCCGTCGTAGAAACCCCTTATGACCCTAATCCTGTTGTTATCAACGAGATTGCATGGATGGGAACTATAGCAAGCGCCAATGACCAGTGGATAGAACTACACAACCGCACCGATAGCGCTGTGAATCTTGCCGGATGGACGTTGGAAAACAAAAACAAATCATTATCTATTGAACTTACAAAAACAATTCCCGCCCACGGGTATTTTTTATTAGAACGTACCGCAAGCGAGTTCGGCGGGCTCACCGCAAGCACGACAGACCAAACGGAAGATGCTGTCTATCAGGGAGTGTTGCCCGATACAGGCCATGGCGTGAATCTGTATCTTAAACAAGGAACAACCACGATAGATTTTGTGGATTTTGGATACTGGCCCTTTGGTGACAACCCTTCGGCAAGCTCAGGGCAAGTACGCAAAACGATGGAGCGCGTCAGTCCGTACGCGACAAGCACGTTATTGTACAATTGGAAGACCTATTCAGAGATATCTAAACCACCATTTGCAAAAGACGCAAACGGCAATGATATTTTTGGAACACCAGGCGCGAAAAACAGCGCAAGCGGATTCTATACCCCAGCAGGACATATTACCGAAAACACCACATGGTATACAAAGTATAGCCCGTATTTCGTTCCGCAGATGCTTCTTGTTGCACAAGGCGCGACCCTTACCATTGAACCGGGCGTGACAGTGAAATTCGCCAAGGGCGCCCCGTATGGCGGAGGCATAGACGTGCGCGGTGTATTACAGGCGCAAGGAACTTTGGATAAGCCGATTATCTTTACTTCATTTTTGGATGACGCTTCAGACGGCATTGATTCTAACCAAGACGGCTCCGCAACCACACCCGCTTCTGCTGACTGGATGAATATTAATTTTTACAATACACAAGAACTTTCAAAAATACGCTACGCACAAATACGCTATGGCGGGCAGGGGATTGGTAATCCTAACGGGTACCCGATATATACCGGTGTAGTGGCGATATATGGCGCGAATCCCGAAATTTCAGATTCTATATTTTCATCCAATCGCGCGGTGTCGGTATACATAAAGAATGGCGCGCATCCCATACTATCGCGTAACACCATTTCCGAAACTGCTGTTTCAATACTATCAAATATAAATGTTGGCGGTTTCGGCATTCAGATAGCAGATGCAAGCTCCACTGCCGACATTATCGGCAATACATTCAGGAGCAACACCACAGCCATTGTATCCGAATC
>CAYVXI010000112.1:0-2629 GCA_964455595.1 uncultured Candidatus Saccharibacteria bacterium
TATCATCCGCCTCGATTGCCGAGGCGGAGCGCAGATTGAATTCCCGACCCAGAAAGACCTTGGGATTTTACACTCCTTCAGAAACATTTTATCACTTAATCACCAGACGGAAAATTGCGTTGGAAGCTTGAATTCAGCTAATAGGAAATTAATGTTTTTAACTATCTCTATTTTGTTATTAACCCAGCAACACGCAGCGCAAAATGTTCCAGGGCCGGCTCGAAAGAGATCCTGCCTGTCTTCAATCCCGCATCCATGTCGCACAACGCGCCAAAAAGAGACTCCGCCTGTGCGCGCGTGTATTTTTTGGCGTACCCCAGCGTCTTGCGCAAGGCAAACGGGTGCATGCCCATTTCTTTTTCAATGATACTTGACGATGCTTTTTCATCAATTAAAACACATGCTTTTACTATGGCGCGAAATTGATAGACGATAAGCCCCAACACTCCTGCCCACTCTTGTTCCTTAAGAACTCGTGAAAATTCTTTTAAGGCTTTTGCGACGTTTTTTTCAGCAAGTGCAGATACAGCATCAAAAACCTTGGTCGTCTCGCTGTAGTGCACTAATAGCTTTACGTGCTCTTTAGTGATTCGCTTATCATGGACTGCTAATTTGGCTATCTCACTTGAAAGCAACCAAATATCATTGCGACACGCCTGTATTAGAAATTCAACAGCTACTGGCTCTATTTCAGCATCTTGTTTTTTTACTTCATACGATATCCATTCCGCAAGTTTTTGACCAATAAGGTTTTTTGATTCCTGTATTATGGATGGGGCTTCGCATAACCATGTACTATCTGCTGACTTTTTTGCCAGCATCCCAGATTCCATAAACACAACTATTCGGTCCTTATCTTCTTTTGCAAGTTGAGAGCGCAAATAGTCTATAATGTCATCTTTTGCCTTTTTTTCAGATAATACGTTTTTTAATATGAGTAGTTTTTTTTCTTCAAACATAGAAATAGTCTCCCATGCTGATTTAATATCGGAGAAATCAACACTTGAATCAAATACAAAAAAAGAAAGGCCACTTGCATGTTTCGCCTTATAGCTCGCAATTATTTCATCTAGTTTACGCCTGGTAAACAGACTGTTTTCACCGTGTAAAACTATTATCATATAAATACTAATTAAATGTCTGTTCTACCCTTTGGTTTTTCTGTATAACGGAAATCCAAATTTTTCCGGGAACAAGCCCTAATTCCCTGCCATCGGCATCAACAAAATAATATTTAGCGCTCTGTGGGGATTTGTCTTTAACATAGTCTTCTGTCTGACGCTTCCATGTTCCTTTTTTTGCCTCACCATTATTGTAAATAGTTACCTCATTTTCTCCTTGAACGCTCATAGCATTATAATCTTTTTCCAATTGTCGGGATTCAGCCTTCATGACAATAAGATTCTTTACCGAAACCTGTTGTCCCGTCTCTGCGTCTGTTTCCTTTTCCCCTCCACGAGAACGAGTATATGTATTGGTGTCTGGGTTGTATGCAAATTCTACATTAGATGGAAATGGGTACTTAATATCGATTCGCTGTCTTTGATTCAATGTTACTTCGTCTTGAATATGAGGATATCCTTTTTCTTTTCCATCCGTTCTATAATGTAATTTTTCTGCTGTTTGTTGAAGTTTTTCAAATGATGTATATCCATTATTTGGCGCTATTCTACTGGTCTTGCGGTAAAATACTTCGAAAGGATTAACCAAAGCATCTATATTATCTACAGCTCCTGTGCGTAAAATATCCAAAGCAAAATGCGAACCACCCCAATGCGAGAATACCGCATCAAATGCTACAGCAAACGGAAGAAAGTCGTGACGTGCAGAACGAACAGGTCCGATGTCTTGTGGCTGTTGGCAACGGAAAGTTGCCATAAAACGCGTAATACCGTTTTCCAAAACAGGCATTTCCACTACGATATCAGCTTGAGAGATTCCCGAGAGCGGTCGCGCTTCAGCATCGCCTGTTAGCATAATTGCAATGGGTCGTTTATCGCCATCGGGACACAACTCCCCTGTTAATGGGTTTGTAGCTACTGCTATCGAGCTTGTCGCGTTTTGAGAAGATGCTGATTCCTGTTCTTGCGAGAATACAGACTGATGAGTTATGTTTATTTTCTTACCACTAAATCCAAAAAAGAAACCATACAAGGATCCGATTATGACAAGTGCCACTGCACCTGAAACGAGATATTTCATATAGGAATCTATCTTAAACGATAGGGTAACTCTTAGCAAGCACCTCTTTTACTTTTTCAATTATTTCCCCTGGCGTATTATGCGCTTTTATCAAATAATCAGTCGCTCCTAACTTCATGCCTCTATCAATATCGTCTTTTTGTCCTAAATTAGATAAAATAATCACCGGCACCTTTCCTATGGTCTCATCTTCCCTTACTTTTTTAAGAACCTCAAATCCGTCCATGCCGGGCAAAATAAGATCAAGAAGAATTAAATGAGGTTTTAATTCAAGAGCTTTTCGCAAACCATCTTCGCCATCCAAACCTTGTTCCACATTAAAGCCTTCTTTTTCCATTTTGCGATAAATAAGATCGCGCAAAAAATTATCATCTTCCACTAATAATATCTGGAAATTCTTAATATCAAATTGTATATTATTTACTTT
>CAYVXI010000113.1:0-3430 GCA_964455595.1 uncultured Candidatus Saccharibacteria bacterium
TTGCGGTTATGTTGTTGAAAAATGGTACAAAAAAATCTGGAATGGTTGCAAAAGAAAAATTACAAGAAAGCGAGATAGATGATGAAATTCTAATGATGGCGGCGCAGTCTTGCCCCACACGGGCTATTTTTTTGTATGATGAGAAAGGGAAGCAGGTTTACCCCGTTTAGAAATCTTACATTGCTTTGCTATCGCATTCCATTGTTAGCCTATAAACAATAGTAATAATAACGATTCCGCTTGTAAGATTTCCAACGGGGTGTATCCTTAAGAAGCTTTTAGCTTCGTTAGCTGGTTAGCTTTTAGAATTGAATCCCTGAAAGCTGAAAGCTAATGAAGCTGAAAGCTAGTGAAATACATATGGCTCAAGAAACATTTATTACCACAGGAGATAAAATAAACGAAATAGGGTTTGAATTTAAATATAAAGGCAAACCCGCAATACTTATCAAACGTGATGAAGGTTTTAAAGCATTTATAAATATCTGCACACATTCTGGCGCAATAACCAGAATGTACGAAGGTAAATTGGAATGCATAGAACATAACGCAACATTCGACCCTGATACTGGAATGGCGTTAACATTGCCTGCAATGCCCGGTTCTTCGTTGCTTGAAATAAAGCTGAAAGTAACTGATAATAAGATATATCATTTGAATACCATTGTGTTTAAGCCTAAAAACTAATCATATGTCATACGAAGCGAAAAATTTTGAGGAGTTGGTTGGAATGGACGGGTTCAGCGAAAAATTATTGAAAGATCATTTTACCTTGTATCAAGGATACGTGACGAATTTCAATAAGCTGGATCAGACATTACAGGAAATAGAAAAAGAGGGAAAATTTGGAACACCAGAATTTGCAGAGCTTAATCGCAGACTGGGTTGGGAATTCAACGGCATGCGCCTGCACGAATTGTATTTCGGCAATATGACCAAAACATCAACACCGCTTGATATAGAATCTTCTCTAGCTTCGGCAATTATTAAAGAATTTGGTTCGTTAGAAATGTGGGACCAAGATTTTCGCGCGATGGGCGCCATGCGCGGCATCGGCTGGGTTATTTTGTATCAGGATGCTTCCGCGGGCAGGCTGTTCAACGTGTGGGTGAACGAACACGACGTCGGACATTTTGCGGGTGCCGTCCCGCTTGCCGTGATGGATGTGTTCGAACATTCGTATATGACCGACTACGGCATCAACCGAAAGAGTTATATCGAAAAATTCATGGCGAATCTCAATTGGAACGCAATTGAAGAGAGATTTATTTCCTTTGTAAAATAATCTAGGGTTGCCACGCTTCCCCTAAGAAAACACGCTATCAATTTCCCCAGCGTGGAAATTGCGCTCGCCCTAGGGTTCGCTCGTCCAGCACCTTTTATAAAAGGTGCTGGACACTATGCCCGCTTCACCCTGCGAGACGGTTTTCTCAGGGAAGCGCCAGCCCTAGATTAAACATAGTGTCATTATATTTGGAATGAAGAAACATACAAAACTGATTGATACGAAAGAAAAGAAAACTAATCCCAAGCGGTTCACCGTAGTTGGGTTGTTTTTGCTGACCGTGCTGTTGTCGGTTGCCATTGCTGTTTTTGCCGGAAAGGACGAAACGTTTCAATCGATATCAATTACAAGAGGAAAAGAACAAATAAAACAACAAGTACTAGTTTCCGCAGAAAGCCCATTTAAAAAGAATAAACCAGAAAGCATTAAAGCATTGTACGCAACTATGAATACAGTGGGGAATGCCAAGCGATTAGACGAACTGACAACTACCGCAAAACGAGCAGGTGCAAATGCGCTAGTAGTTGATGTAAAAGGTTCACAAGGAGAGCTTATATTTGATTTGCTGGATGCACAAAAATTGGTTAAAAAACTGCATGACCAAAATATATACGTAATTGCGCGTATAGTGGTGTTTCAGAATAGCGGTATAGCAAAGACTAATCCGGAAGTGATGATAAAAAAAGCAGACGGTAAAACCATATGGCGAGATAGAAAAGGATTCGCTTGGGTAGATCCTGCAAGCGAAGTTGGGCGACAACATGTGTTTTCTATTGCCAAAAGGGCTATCGATGTGGGGTTTGATGAAATAAACTATGATTATGTTCGTTTTCCGTCCGATGGTGATATTAAACAGGCGACCTATCCATTTTGGGATCAAAAAATTCCCAGACACGAAGTTTTAAAAAGCTTTTTTATTGAATCTCATAACGAATTAAAAAAATATAGTCCAGACATCGCACTTTCCATAGATATATTTGGTTATACATTTATACAGAACAACGATTTGGGAATTGGGCAGAGAGTAGAAGATGCAATAGACCAGTTTGATGGTATTTATCCCATGGTGTATCCATCGCATTACATAACGGGCAATTTCGGATTCGCCAATCCCGCCGAACATCCATACGAAGTAGTAAAAGGGACATTGGAAAGCGGATTAAAAAGTTTAGGAGAAAAAGGAGAATCGTCAAAGAAAAAAATACGCCCTTGGTTGCAAGTGTTTGATTTAGGAGCAACATACACACCCGCGTTCATACGCGCGCAGGTACAAGCAACGAACGATGCATTATCGCCAAACAGTACAGGTTGGTTAATGTGGGACCCGAAGAATGCATATATAGCAGCTCAAGATTTAAATAAAAAGGATTGATTCAATTCGAATCCAAGTCCCGTTTTCTTTAAAAAGTCTAATCTAAATCTAATAGAAAAATGAGCAAAGAACCAGAAATGTTAGAGGTGATAGACAACGAAGATACTGTCATTGGACTTGAGACTCGCACTAAGATCCATCAAAATGGGCTTCGTCATCGCGAAATCCACATCTGGTTTTTTACTCCTCGGGGCGAGATCATTTTTCAACACCGAGCTAAAGACAAAGATACGTATCCTGATAAATTAGATGCAACCGTCGGCGGACACGTTGAACCCGGCATGACCTACGAAGAGACTGCGGTTAAAGAGTGCGAAGAGGAAACAGGAATAAATATAGACCTCGTTAAGCTTGTTTTTCTTACCAAAATGAAAACGGAAAGTTTTGATAAAGCAACGGGTCTTACAAACAATACCATTCGCAGTCAGTATGCATATCTTTATGATGGTGACATTGGAGACTTGCGAGTTGAGGAAGGGAAGGCCGAGGGTTTTGAGGCGTGGAAGATAGATAATCTGTTTAATCTTTCAAAAAAGGACAAAGACAAATTCATACCGCTTATTCTTCATGAAAACATGCTCAATCTCTTTAACGAAGCAAGACACCTATTTTTAATTTGATTCCACAACATCATGAAAATCTGTATTTGTTCATCAATGGCGTTTTATCACCAATTCTCTGAACTCAAGGAGAAACTTGAGCAAGACGGACATGTAGTGGTTGATCCCGAATTAGAATTCGAAAAAAAAGGAGACAATACTTCCGTTGGCGCG
>CAYVXI010000114.1:0-6209 GCA_964455595.1 uncultured Candidatus Saccharibacteria bacterium
TTTTAGCGGCAGGGACTTGGAATTATCGTTTTTGGATTATTATTTTGATGAACCAAAGCACACTGAAAAGAAAGCAAAGGATCATGGTATTTCATACGAAGCACCACTACGTGCAAAAATAAAACTTGAAAATAAAAAATCAGGTGAAATAAAAGAACAGGAAATCTATCTTGGTGATTTCCCAGTAATGACCAAACGTGGAACGTTTATAGTCAATGGCGTTGAACGTGTCATTGTATCGCAAATTATCCGTTCTCCCGGTGTGTTTTATACTATGGATTTTGCGCGAGGCAAAAAAAACTTTGGCGCAAAAGTTATTCCTAATCGTGGTGCATGGATAGAGTTCGAAACCGATTCTGATGGTGCAATTAATGTACGTATCGATCGTAAACGCAAAATCCCTGTGACTGCGCTTTTGAAAATTTTTGGATTCGAAACAAACGAAGAAATTAAAGCCGCATTTGCAAAGCAAGACCCAGAAGGAAAATATATTAATGCTACACTGGAAAAAGATCCATCACAAAATGTGAACGAGGGTTATTTAGAAGTGTATAAACGTATTCGTCCCGGAGACCCTGCAACTCCTGAAAATGCAAAGCAACTTATAAACACAATGTTCTTCTCATTGGAAAAATACGATCTTTCCGAAGTAGGAAGATATAAATTCAACATGCGGACATATCATATGTCTTCTGCAGAAATGAGCGCAAGAGAAATTGCCGATGAAGAACGAATTTTAAATAAGAAAGATATTATCGCTGTTATCTCTGAAATCATTCGTTTGAACGACGACCCTGATTCAAAAGCTGATGATGTAGATCATTTAGGAAATAGACGTATTCGTTCAGTAGGAGAATTGTTGCAAGGAAAATTGCGGATTGGTTTGACTCGCATGGAACGTATTATTAAAGACCGTATGAGTACTCTTGATGTGTATACATTGACTCCTGCGCAACTTATTAACGCGCGACCGTTAATGGCGGCTGTGAAAGAATTCTTTACATCGTATCAACTGTCGCAGTTTATGGATCAAATTAACCCACTTGCAGAATTGGAACACAAGCGCCGTATTTCTGCTATGGGTCCTGGTGGACTTACACGTGAACGCGCAGGCTTTGAAGTGCGTGATGTGCATCCTTCACATTATGGAAGAATCTGTCCAATTGAAACTCCAGAAGGTCCAAACATTGGTTTGGTAGGACATTTAGCTTCGTATGCGCGTGTGAATAAATATGGGTTCATTGAAACCCCATATCGTAAAGTTAAAAATCATAAAGTTTCTAATGAGATTGTTTATTTAAATGCATCAGAAGAAGAATTGTATAATATTAGCGCAACCGATATTGGTATTGATAAAGATGGTAAATTACGAAGTGGAACGGTGAGTGCTCGTATTAAAGGTAAGCCTGGTTTCGTAGATGCAAGCTCTATTAATTTTGTTGATGTAGCACCAAATCAGTTTGTTTCTGTAGCGACAAGCTTTATTCCATTTTTGGAACACGACGATGCAAACCGTGCACTCATGGGTTCTAATATGCAGAGGCAGGCAGTCCCGTGTATTCGCCAAGAAGCGCCGATTGTTTCAACAGGTGTTGAACATAAGGCAGCGTTGGATTCAGGACAAGTGACTGTTGCCGAAGAAGATGGAGAAATTTCTGCAGTTGATGCAGATCATATTGTTGTTAAAACAAGCAAGGGCGTAGAAAAAGAATATGCCTTACATTCATTTATTCGTTCAAACCAATATTCAAGTGTTTCTCAAAAACCTATCGTAGATAAGAACCAACGCGTTAAAAAAGGTGACGTGCTTGCTGATGGTAGTGCAACCGATGGTGGCCAGATGGCGCTTGGTCAAAACTTGACCGTGGCATTTCTTTCGTTTGCGGGATACAACTTTGAAGACGCTATTATTTTATCTGAACGACTCGTACAAGATGACCGATTCACTTCTATTCACATTGAAGATTTTACCGTAGATGTACGAGACACAAAACTTGGGCCCGAAATTACAACCTACGATATTCCTAATGTTGGTGAAGACCGTTTGAAAGATTTGGATGAAGATGGTGTTATTCGCATCGGTGCTGAAGTAAATTCAAACGATATTTTAGTTGGTAAAATTTCCCCAAAGGGCGAAGCTGATTTAACTCCAGAAGAAAGATTACTACGTGCAATTTTTGGTGAACATGCGCGTGAAGTAAAAGACACATCGTTGCGATTGCCACATGGAAAACGCGGACGCGTGGTGGGTATTAAAGTATTTTCTCGTGAAAGAGGAGACAAACTCCAATCAGGTGTTATTAAGAGTATCCGTGTGGAAGTTGCGGAATTGCGCAAAGTGTCTGTGGGAGATAAATTGGCAGGCCGTCACGGTAACAAGGGTGTTATCGCGAAGATTCTTCCCGTTGAAGACATGCCGTACTTGGCCGACGGTTCGCCCGTGGATGTCATTCTGAATCCGCTGGGTGTCGCATCGCGCATGAATCTCGGACAGCTGCTGGAAACGCATCTTGGCTGGGCGGCAAAGGCACTGGGCTATCAGGCAGTCACTCCCGTGCTTGCCGGAGCCACGGAAGAAGACATCCGGAGAGAACTGAAAGCGGCCGGCCTTCCCGAAACGGGCAAGTCGGTGCTATATGACGGTAGAACCGGAGAGAAATTCAACCAGGAAGTCACGGTCGGCGTCATGTATATTATGAAGCTCAATCATCTCGTAGAAGATAAGATCCACATGCGTTCCATCGGTCCTTATTCTCTTATTACACAGCAACCATTGGGTGGTAAGGCACAGTTTGGTGGTCAGCGTCTTGGTGAAATGGAAGTATGGGCGCTGGAAGGATACGGTGCTGCATACACTTTACAGGAAATGCTTACCATTAAATCGGATGATGTGCTTGGTAGAACCGCAGCATATGATGCCATTATTCGAGGTGAAGTAATTAAAGCTCCAAATATTCCTGCATCATTCCATGTTCTTGTTAACGAACTAAAATCCCTTGGCTTAGCGGTAGAATTTGAAGGAACCGTTCCTGCCGAGGGAGATGACGACGTAAATAACTTCTCTTAATTCATAACCACACACCTATGTCATTAAAAGTAGCTGATTTCAAATCAATTCGACTAAAACTGGCATCGCCGGAGGATATTTTAAGCTGGTCTCACGGTGAAGTTACAAAGTCGGAAACTATAAATTATCGCACACAACGTGCGGAAAAAGACGGTCTTTTCTGTGAAAAGATATTCGGCCCTGAAAAAGACTGGGAATGTTATTGCGGTAAATATAGAAAAATTCGTTATAAGGGAATTGTATGTGATAAATGTGGCGTTGAAGTTACACGTTCTATCGTGCGTAGAGAACGAATGGGACACATCAAACTTGCCGTGCCGGTTACGCATATCTGGTTCCTGAAAGGGTTGCCTTCTAAAATAGGGACGTTGTTGGATATTCCATTGAATCAACTTGAAAAAGTTGCGTATTTTGCGTCATACATCATTATGTCTGTAAACGAAGACATGAAGGGGAAAAAACTTGATGAAGTTGTGAAGGAATATACAACAAAATCAAAACAAGAAACCGATGTAAAGATAAAAGAACAACTGAAAGCATCATTGGATAAAGCAAAAGATGAATTAAAAAATCTTGTGCCGATGCAAGTGCTTTCCGAAGCAGAATATTATGATTTGAGTTTAAAGTATGGTGAATTATTTAAAGCAGGCATTGGTGCCGAAGCTCTACAGACTATTGTTGCTGGTGTTGATTTAAAAAAATTAGAAAAGGGATTAGAGGAATCTCTTGAAAAAACAACCCAGGCAATTGTAAAGACAAAGATTTTAAAACGTTATAAATTAGTTCAGGGATTTTTGAAGTCAGGTATTCATCCTGAATGGATGTTTTTGACTGTTTTGCCAGTCATGCCACCTGATCTGCGCCCAATGGTTCAGCTTGATGGAGGAAGGTATGCATCAAGTGATTTGAACGACCTCTATCGCCGTATTATCAATCGCAACAATCGTTTGAAAAAACTTATTGACTTGAATGCTCCTGAGGTTATTACTCGCAACGAAAAACGTATGCTTCAGGAATCTGTTGATGCGTTAATCGATAATTCTGCTCGTAAAGGACAAGCAGTGATGGCAACTACAGGTCAGAAACGTCAGCTTCGTTCATTGGCAGATATGTTAAAAGGAAAGACTGGACGTTTCCGTCAGAACTTGCTTGGTAAACGCGTAGACTATTCTGGACGTTCCGTTATTGTCGTGGGTCCCGAATTAAAATTGAACGAATGTGGATTGCCAAAGAAAATGGCATTGGAATTATTTAAACCATTCGTAATTCACGAAATTATCGAACGTGGCATGGCTCATAATATTCGTGGCGCTGGTCATTTGATAGAAGAGACAGGGGATGCTGTATGGGAAATTCTGGAAGAAGTCATTAAAGAAAAGCATGTGTTGCTTAACCGTGCACCAACATTGCACCGTTTGGGTATTCAGGCATTCAAACCTATTCTTATTGAAGGTATGGCAATTCATATTCATCCATTAGTATGTGCTGCATTTAACGCAGACTTTGATGGAGACCAGATGGCAGTTCATTTGCCTATTACTGTAGAAGCACAGAAAGAAGCTCGTGAACTCATGCTTTCTTCAAAGAATCTTCTTAAACCTGCAACAGGAGAACCTATTACAAACCCTACACAGGATATTGTGCTTGGTTGTTACTTCCTTACTGCAATTAAAGATACTGCTAAAGGAACAGGCAAGGTGTTTTCATCGAAAAATGAAGCAGTTATGGCGTACGATTTTGGGTATGTAGATATTAACGCGTCTATTAAGGTTTTATTAAAACCAGAAGACCGTGAAAATCCTGCAGAGCCATTCATGGAAACATCTGTTGGGCGTATTATTTTCAACTGGGCATTGGGAGAGCCAAATCTAAAATTTGTTAATCGCGAATTGAACAAAAAAGACTTAGAAACATTGGTTGCAGACATTATTGATCAATTTGGAACGGAGTCCACAGTACGCGTACTGGATATTATGAAGAAACTTGGTTTCGAATATGCATCTAAATCTGGTATTTCATGGGGTATGGCAGACTTAAATATGCCTGCGGCAAAAACAGGAATTATTGCTGCATCTGAAAAACAAGTTGAATTAATCAGCGAGCAATACCAGACTGGTTTATTGACCGACGACGAACGCTATCACAAAGTTGTGGACATTTGGAGTAAAGCAAAAGTAGATGTGGGAAAGAAAGTTCCAGAAGAATTGGTAAAATACGGTTCTGTCTACACAATTTTACGTTCCAAAGCAAGAGGTTCAGAAGCACAGCTTATTCAGATGGCAGGCATGAAAGGTCCTGTGGTTAATCCATCAGGTGAAATTATCGAATTGCCAATCAAAAAATCATATAAAGAAGGTTTGGGCATTTTGGAATACTTTATCTCTACTCACGGAGCCCGTAAAGGCACCGCAGATACCGCGTTGCGTACCGCATCGGCAGGGTATCTTACCAGAAAGCTTGTTGATGTTGCACAAGATGTAATTGTAAAAGAAGAAGACTGTAAAGACTCCAAGGGAAATAGTATGTTGAAGGCAGACTCTAAAGCAATCGGACAGAATTTTGCTACTCGTATTTTCGGTCGCGTAACAATAGACGATATTGTCTCAGGCAAAGAAGTATTGTTAGCAGCAGGTGAAATTATTACGAAAAAAGATGCTAAACGAATCGATGAAGCAAGTGTGGAATCTGTTCGCTTGCGCTCTGCGCTTTCATGTAAAGCAGAAACCGGTGTATGTCAGAAATGTTACGGTTATGACTTAGGTACTAATCAGCTTGTTCGTTTGGGTTCTCCCGTGGGTATTGTTGCAGCTCAAGCAATTGGTGAACCAGGAACTCAGCTAACTATGCGTACCTTCCATGTGGGTGGTGTTGCAGGAGGTGGCGATATTACACAAGGTTTGCCTCGTGTAGAAGAAATTTTCGAAGCACGTATGCCAAAAGGCAAGGCATTTCTTTCCGAAGTAGATGGTAAAGTCATTGATATTGAAAATGACGGTAAATTCAAGAATATTCGCATCGAAGCTACTGATGAAACTTTTGAAACCAACGATGAAGCTGCAAAGAAAAAATCGACGAAGGCAAAAGAGAAACAAATCGTGGAATATTCTATCCCATCATTCATGGTGTTATGGGTTACCAAAGG
>CAYVXI010000115.1:0-4760 GCA_964455595.1 uncultured Candidatus Saccharibacteria bacterium
ATCAGTGATTTCAGCAGTTATACGTGTGGTTATGATTACCAACCCCTGCCAACCGTTTTCCTTATTATTTTTTTCGTATGCAGCATACGGACCGATTCCCGCGCCGAACGTTAACCTTTTTGTTGCAGGCGCTTCGTACCATATTTGCGTTGCAATCCCTTTTCTGTCGGAAATATTGTTTGCTCCTTCTAAAAGAGCACTTACTGAATATGCAATATTGCTATCGGGCTGAGGTTTTAAGACTTCAATCTGATATCCAGTATGTGCTCTGCCTTCTTTGCGCGTGGTATGTGAGCTTCCTACCCAAAGGGTTGTCCGATATTTATCAACGTTCCCCAACTCCTGATAAATGCCGGAAGAGAGGTTATTTTTTTGATGAGGAAAGTCGTACGCAAGTCCCATTAAGATTGCCGTGGACGAGAATTGCCCACGTACATTGCTGACATCGTTCAAGGCAACAACAAAACTTGTTTCATCAGTGATAGGGTATTTGAGTGAAAATGTCGTCATTAACCCTAAACCTTTCTGGTTCTTTTGACCGTCGCCGTTGTCTATCGTGTTCATGCTGAAGTACGGACCGAATCCCCATGCAAAACTGAATTTTCCGGGAGAAGGAATAGGGATTACCCATTTTGCCGCAAACCCGTCTCTGTGACCGACCTTATTAGGGTGACCTTCGTTGTTGTACAGAAGTCGTACGAATGTGTGTTCATAAGGGATATCGAGTCCGTATTGTCCTGCCGGCAGTTTGTGTCCGATATTCCCCCCGTCATTATTTGCCTTTCCGTAAACAGGCAATAAGATGTAGACGGAGTTTTGTTGATTCGAAGAATCGTTTGCTTGAGCAATCAATGGATTTGCAAAAAACCCCATGCATGCAACTACTAAACGCAGTATTGTTTTCACGAAACACCTCCTTCTTCAATTGTCAAAGAAAAAAACCCTTACTGCTACATCTAGAGTAATATAACCACACGCAAGAACAAAGGTCAATCTATTTTGTTTTGGCAGTTTTTTAAGGTATTATAGAAGGACTTATGAAATAAAAATAACACGATAGTATTGTGATGAAACAAAGTATATGGGATTATAAAAAAATACACATGACCGGTGTGAAAGGCGTGGGAATGACTGCGCTTGCGCAGGTGCTTGTCGCCAACGGTTTTGATATTGATGGGTCGGATGTTTCCGAGAAGTTTATGACCGATGAGGTGCTTGTAAAACTAGGCATAACTGTAACGCCGTTTGATGCACGGCGTGTAAAAGGTGCCGATGCGGTAATTTATTCTAATGCCTATAGTGCCGCCATTAATGAAGAGGTAAAAGCAGCGGAGCATTCCGGCGTACCCCTTTTTTCATATCCCCAAGTTGTCGCGGAATTGTTCAACGCGCATTACGGCATTGCTGTTGCGGGCAGCCACGGCAAAACAACCACCACCGCGATGCTGGCGCATATTCTGTATCGCGCGCAAAAAAACGTAACAGCAATTGTTGGTTCTAAAGTTTTAAATTGGCAATGTGGAGCAATAGCAGGGGATTTGTCTAAATTAGACGCTCTTTTTGTATTGGAGGCAGATGAATATAAAGAAGCGTTTCTTCATTACCACCCTCAGTGTGCCATTATTACCAATATTGACCATGATCATCCCGATTATTTTAAAACTCCTCGTAGCTATAGCGATGCTTTTGAAAATTTCATTCGTTCAATTTCTCCAGATGGTTTTGTTGTAATAAATGGTGACGATGCGGTTTTGCGTGATGCTGCGCGTTATGCTTCGTGTCGCATTATTTCTATTTCGAAGGATGATGTAGAAGCAATACAACTGAATCTAATTGGCAAGCATAATCAAATGAATGCAGCAATGGCAATTGCAGTTGCGAAGGAATTAGGAGTATCGGATAAAATTGCGCGGGATGCAATTGTGGATTTTCAAGGAACTTCACGTCGTATGGAGTATATTGGCGAAAAAGATGGGACACTCATTTTTGATGATTATGCGCACCACCCAACTGAAATAAAAGCATCGCTTGCGGGTTTGCGCAAAAAATATCCTGAAAAAAACATTATTGCTATATTTCAACCCCATACCTTTTCACGCACCAAAGCTTTCTTTTCTGATTTTGCAAATGCATTTTCTGATGCGGATTCAGTTATTTTGACTGACGTATATGCATCTGCACGTGAAAAGAAAGGAGAGAATATGGTAGATATGGCGGAGATGGTGTCGGCAATGGAACGCAAGGGAAAGGATACGATACTCATCAAGAACAAAACGCATATCGCTTCGGCAGTGCGCAGGCTTGTTTCCCCCGATGCGGTAGTGGTAACGCTGGGGGCGGGGGATATCTGGCAGGTCTCGCGGGCTCTGATTGAAGGGTAAAAGATATTGATTTCGTCTACTTATCCATTCCAATTTCCTTCGAAAACACGCTGTCAAATTCCCCAGCGAGGAATTTGCGCTCCCTCTCTGTTCTTCCTCGTCCAGCACCTTTTATAAAAGGTGCTGGACACCATGCCCGCCAGTTCGGCCATGAGCTCACTGCCGAATGGTCGAACTGCGAGAGGGTTTTCGAAGGGAATTGGAATGGATAGGTGTAAAGACGCTCGTTATTGCGCCAGGGTTTGACCCCGCCCTTTGCCCATTCAGTGATTAGAAATTATTCCATAGAAAATTCGTGCTACCACATACAAAGAGTGGGGTTTGACATTATAAAGAAAAATTGCTACCATTGATGCATTGTTTTTTAGCTTATACCAATAACAGAACCAATGGAAAAAACGAATAAAACACAGGCGCAGAATACCGAATTATTACAGCAGATGTTTAATGCTGGAGTTCATGTCGGTCATAAGAAAGAAAAAGGCCATCCAAAGATGAAGCCTTATATTTTGACCACTCGTCAGAATGTTCAAATTATTAATGTAGAACGTACAGCAGAAAAACTGGAAGAAGCAGCAGAATTTCTGAAAGGTATTGCATCACGTGGCGGAGTTATTGTGATAGTTTCCACTAAAATGCCTGGCAAATCTCTGGTGAAAGCATTTGCCGAAAAAATCGGTATGCCATATGTATATGAAAGATGGTTGGGTGGAACGTTGACGAATTATTCCGTTCTTGCAAGTCGTCTCGAATTTTTCTTAAGCCAGGAAATTAAAATGGGTAAGGGAGATTTTGCAAAAAAAACAAAGAAAGAACAATTACTTATTACTCGCGACATTGAACGCTTGGAAAGGAAAATGGGTGGTATGCGTATGGTGAAAAAGATTCCAGATGCACTTATTATTGTAGATATCGCTGAACATTTGTCAGCAGTGAGAGAAGCAAAGCGCATGGGAATTCCAGTAGTTGCTATTGCCGACACAAACACAGACCCTACATCAGTCACTCATCCAATTCCAGGTAACGATAAGTCGGCAATCTCTATTTCTTTTATTTTCGAATATCTCGGAAAAGCTATTATTGAAGGAAAGCAGGTACTCGTAGTAGAAAAATAAATATACGTATATGGGTATTGATTTAGAAAAAATACAAAAATTGCGTGAAACGACCGCGGCTTCAATGAACGAAGTAAAACGCGCATTAGACGAAGCAAAAGGAGACGAAGCAGAGGCTTTGGTCATTTTGCGTAAAAAAGGTTCTGCTATGGCAGATAAAAAATCATCTCGTGCAACAGCAGCTGGCATGATAGCTTCATATATTCATGGAGATGGAAGAATTGGTGTATTACTTGAAGTAAAATGCGAAACTGACTTTGTTGCAAAAACAGAACAATTCAAAAAGCTTTCAAAGGACTTAGTTCTTCATATTGCTGCAGCAAAACCTAAATATGTAAAATCGGACGATGTTCCTGCTGATGTATTAAAAGCAGAAATGGAAATATATGAATCTCAGACGGCTTCATTAAATAAACCAGAAGCTGTCACGAAGCAAATCATTGAAGGAAAGGTGCAGAAGTATTATGATGACAATTGTCTATTCAATCAGCGTTTTGTTAAAGACGAAAGCAAAACGATTAAAGATGTGATTGCTGAAACGGTGGGGCAAGTTGGTGAAAACATCGAAATAGGCAAGTTTGTTCGTTTCGAAATATAAGAGTATACGTATGTTACACTATGTGTTTCTCGGTTTGTTCATTGCAAGCGCAATAAGTGTCGGGATACTTTTGTATAAAAAGGTTCCTGCTCTTTCTGCGATTCCACGGGAATCATTACTTGATCAAGAACCATTCCGTTTATTTATAGTACGGATGATACGCATAATATTAAGAGTGATAAATCCTAAGCGCATTGTAATGCACGTTTTGACATGGACAGCACAGGCGCTTAATGCAATGCGCATTTTCTTTCTCAATATCTACCATATTATTGAGGCGTTAACCAAAAAAGTGCGTCACACATCACAAAAGATGCAATGGGAACATCAGTGGTATTCTGAAAAGGAAATCCGCAAGCACGCCCCCACGGAGTCGTCCCAGAGCGCGCAGGATAGCGTTGATGTCGCGCAGGCAGAAAAGAAAGAAGAGAAGAGCGATGTGACATCGTGATATGCCGATGTAGCTCAGTGGTAGAGCAACTGTTTTGTAAACAGTAGGTCGTCGGTCCAATCCCGACCATCGGCTCCACAGAAGCAGGTCGCCCCGCTTCAAGCGGGACCATCGGCTCCACAGAAGCAGGTCGCCCCGCTTCAAGCGGGACCATCGGCTCCACAGAAGCAGGTCGCCCCGCTTCAAGCGGGACCATCGGCTCCACAGAAGCAGGT
>CAYVXI010000116.1:0-5938 GCA_964455595.1 uncultured Candidatus Saccharibacteria bacterium
CTGAAAAATACGCCATTGATAAATTATATCATATTCAACTTCATGAGGAAACTTTTTTTGCAAAAAGCTTTAATGCATCGGCAATATTTTCTGACTTAAACAATGCACTGCCTATGACTAAACGGTCAGCTCCTGCGTCAAGTATTTTTTGAGCATTTTCCAATGATACTCCACCATCAATGGAAATATGTACATCTGGATATTTATTACGCAAATCACGTATATGTTCAATTGTTTTTTCATTGAATGGATGTCCATAGGCTCCAATTTCATCTATACCCATAAGCTGTACTACATCTAGCGATACTTTCTCCATTAAAAAATCTAATACCCACAATGGTGTCTGTAATTTTAAAACTACACCAGCTTCTTTTCCTGCATTTTGTATTTTTTTAACTGTGCTTTCAATACTATCAGGCGTTGTAGATTCATAATGAACAATAATACGACGAACTTTCGATGCAATCCATGCATCAATAGCTTTCTCCGGATTTTGTATCATTAAATGAGCCTCTAGATTTATTGATACATTAATATCATCTAGTTCTTGAGGTGTATTCCATGACTTTTGATGTGTGAATACACCGTCCATCACGTCTATCTGCGCCCACGATACTAATCCATCAACAGCATAGAGTTTTGTTTCAAGTTCAGTAATGTCCTTTGCTATAATTGCAGGAATGATTTCTGGCATACTTTTAAAACTTCATTATTCTGCGAATATGACGAGCTTCACCGGTAAATGGGGTGTTTAACCAAATAGTTATTACTTCTTGTGCTTCTTGTATTGATATAAAACGCGCACCCAGAGATAATATGTTTGCATTATTGTGTTCGCGAGAAAGCGTAATAATATCTTTTGAACCACCATAGTAGACCGTAGCACGTACACCATCTACACGATTAGCAACCATCGCTTCACCTTCACCAGAACCGCCAAATATGATTCCCTTTGATTCAGATCCTGCTTTCAAATCATGTTCTATTTCTTTAGCAAGAGGTAATATAAAATCAGGATAATCATCTCCTTCGGTATAAACAAAAGCACCTAAATCTATCACTTCATGAGAGGTGTTTTTTAAAAATATTTTAATATTCTCTTTCAGTTCGAATCCTGCATGATCAGATGCGAGATATATTTTCACCCCGTTAGATATTTTTGATGATTCTTGTATATTCATAATTATCGATTTTCCGTTACAATATCCTGCATAAAAAAATAATGTGGATATCTAACGGGGTTCATATTATTGGGATGCGCTTCCTGCTAACTGAAGCAATGGATAAATTTTAGTAACACCAAAAACCAGTACATATAACACAAGCACTGATGTAAACATTACATAAAATGCATTAACAGATGCATTTTGATATTTAACCAGATACAAAAACGCGATAACAGGAATAGTAAGAAGTGCCCATAAAAATATATTTATTGTCCACGAATGAGGAATATACGCGGTAAACATATTTAAAAGCACTGCAAATATGAACAACAAGATGAAGATATAGAAGTTGTAATTATTAAACATATATTATGCTACAGATCCTGCTTTGATGATGTGTTCAATCAATGCATACGTATAACCCATTTCATTATCATACCATGCCATAATTTTAACCAAATCCCCACCAACAACTTTGGTTAAAGATAAATCAGCAATAGATGCATAAGGACTTCCGATAATATCAGAGGAAACTAACTGTTCGTTAGTAACTGAAAATACTTTTGACCAACGTGGTTCTTGAGAAGCTTTTTCTAAAATCCCGTTAATCTCTTCTACAGACGTTTCTCTTCCCGCAACAAATGTAAAATCAACCATCGAGCCCGTAATGACCGGTACACGCAGAGCGATACCGTCAAATAACCCTTTCATTCCCGGTACAGCTTCTGCTACAGAAATTGCGGCACCCGTGGAAGACGGTACAATATTTTGCGCACCCGCCCTTCCTCGACGCCAATCTTTTGCATCAGGACTATCCACGAGCTTTTGCGTTGCTGTATAACCGTGAATGGTATTGAGAATAGCTTTTTTAACACCAAGTGTTTCTTGTATAATCGTAGCAATAGGAGAAACAGAATTAGTTGTGCAAGAACCATTAGATGTAATCGCGCATGTTGAGAATTCGTGTTCGTTAACACCAATAAGCACCGTCTTTCCAAGCGTCGGATCCCCTTTTGCCGGCGCTGTAATAACTACCCGTCGAGCACCCGCTTGAACGTGCAGAGCAGCCTTTTCATAGCTTTCAAAAAAACCAGTAGATTCAACCGCCACATCCACGCCTAAATCTCTCCATGGCAATACAGCGGGGTCTTTTTCCTGAACAAATGCGATTCGTTTTCCATTTACAATCAAAAACTGTTTGCCATCGTCTGATTTTTCGGCTACCACATCCAATCCCGATCTTCTGTATGCGGAATCATAACGCAAAAGGTACGCTAAATTATCAATGTCGCCAAGGTCGTTTATTGCAACAACCTCCAGCTCTGGTCGTGTAACCGCAAGTTTCATAACTGCCCGACCTATTCTTCCGAACCCATTTATAGCTATTTTTATCATAGAAATGTAGTGTTATGGACCTTTCTGGGAAATATATACTTTTCCTAAAAAAGCACATTATTACTGGTTATTCCGACTTGTTCTTTAATAAATAATTATAGATGGAAAGGATGGCTTTAACACCGTCTCCTACTGAAATGTTGTTTTGTTTATACGGGTCGTCCGTAACATCTCCTGCTGCCCATATGCCTGTTTTTGAAGTAGTACCATGTTTATGGTCAACTATTATTTCTCTGGCACTATCTAATTCAACTAAATCTTTTACGATTTCTGAGTTTGCAATAGAGCCAATTTCCACAAACAACCCCCCAATATCAATCTTCTTTTCTTCGTTAGTTGTTGAATCTATATACAAAACTCCAGAAATAAATTTATCTCCAGTTATTTCTTTTACTGCGGCATTCATGATGATTTCTACCATGGGGGATTTTTTAATTTCCAACTGTGTTACTACATCTCCTTTTAGTTCGTTGCTACGTTCTAATAAATAGATTTTTTTAGCATACGGCAATAAATCAATCACTGCTTCCAAACCTGCATTTCCACCGCCTACTACCGCAACAACTTTGTCTTTAAAAATAGGAGCATCACACGTGGCGCAATACGCAACACCTTTTCCATTAAATGTATCTTCTCCTGGCACACCTAATTTTCTTCTTCTTCCTCCTGATGCAATTAATAATGTTTTTGCCTGATATATATTTCCTTTGTCAGAAGTTACTTCAAAACCACCTGAAATTTCTTTAACAGAAACTGCCTTTTCTAGCATTTTAATATCAATATCTTCATGAGAACGCAAATGTTCTTCCATATTCTTTGCTAAATCAAAACCAGAAATAGATTTAGTGCCTACCCAATTCTGAATATCGTCCGAAACAATTGACTGCCCACCGAATGATTCAGTCATTATTATTGATTTCATTTTTTTTCGCGCAGCATAAATCCCTGCTGCAATTCCTCCTGGTCCTCCCCCTATGATTAATACATCATACATGTTTTTTTGTGTAAAATTATTTATTTGCTTCTAGCCATTTTATACAAGAAAGTGCGGTTTTTACACCTTCACCTGCGGCAATAGGAGCTTCTTTATCTACAATATCTGTTACATCTCCAGAAGCAAAAATACCAAAATGGCTTGTTGCGTTAGTTCGTGGATTTACTATTATTTCTCCCCATTGATTTAATCCGCACAATTCTTTGATAATTTCGGAATTGGGAATCATTCCTATAGAAACAATAACTTCTTCAACCTCTACTTCTCTAACTTCCTTTACAGATTTGTCTTCGTAAATAACACGCTCTACTGTTTCTTTGCCGACAATTTCCTTTACATCGGCATTAAGAATAAATGTAGTTTTTCCTTTCTGCGCCACTTCATCGTACAACACGGGTTCGCTGGTTATCTCTCCTGCTTTTTCAATAACAATAATTTGTTTTGCTACATCAGAAAGCTGTGTGGCAAGAGAAAGTCCGGAATTACCACCACCAACAATACATACAACTTTATTCTTATATATCGTTGAATCTATTTGATAGTTATATGCAAGACCCTTATCAATAAACTGTTCTTCACTAGCAATACCAAGAGTTCTTCCACGTCTACCAGATGCGATAATGACAGAATGTCCTTCTATTTTTTCACCATTTTCCGTCTCGATAACAAAAATCTCTTTGTTGTTTTCCTGTCTATAAGATAAGTCCTTTGCTTGTCCGTGTTCATCTAGAATTGTTACGTTTTGTTCAATAACTGTCTTGCGTAAATTTTGCATAATAACCAAACCATCATTACCCAAAAAACTCATACGAGGAAATAATGAAAAACTGTTAAGTTTTTCACCAGATTTTGTATCGGTAATAACGGCAATGGATAAACCTTTTTTACCAGCATACAATGCTGCAGAAAGCGCGCTTATTCCACCACCAATGATAAGTATATCGTACATACAAAAACTATTGTATCTTTAAAAGATCCGCAAGAAGTTCTTGATCGAATCCAATAACAATACTACCACCAACATCAATTACGGGCACACCCATCTGTCCAGATTTTTCCATCATAGCATTACGGGCTTCTTCATCAGTTGCAACATTCAACTCTGTATACTCTACGTTGTTTGCTGTAAAATATTCTTTTGCCATTTTGCAATATACGCACGTTGGGGTTGTATAAATTGTTACCATATAATGTATCTTAATAATTATTTATTTAATATATCGTCAATTGCTTTTTGATATTCTTGTAACTTAGCACTTCCTTCTACTTTCTTACCGTTAATGAAAATGGTAGGGGTGCCGGTTACGCCGACATCTTTTCCATCTTTCACATCTCTTACTATACGGTTTTTGTATTTTTCCGAATTAAGACATACCGCAAACTTATCTTTATTCAACCCCACCTGTTCGGCATAATTTACCAAATTAGATGAGGAAAAAGTTCCGCTATTTTCCCCTATGGTTTTCGCTGTCTGATCAAAAAGATAATCGTGATATTGCCAAAATTTTCCCTGTTCATTTGCACATTCACTGGCATAGGCAGCTAAAAATGATTCTTCGCCTAATAATGGAAAATGCTTATTCACTAATTTAACAAGTCCTTTTTTAATATATTGTTCGTATATTACCGCGCCCGCTCCAAATTGAAACGTCGCGCAAGGAGGACATTGAAAATCGACGAATTCTATTATGGTCACTTTTGCATCTTCTTTGCCAAGTACAGGACTATCCAACTGTAAAATATCAACAATTTTCCCGCTGTTAACAGCAGATTTACTGTCGATTTCATCATTCTGTTTATTATTATTGGCAAAGTACAGAGATGCCCCAATAAAAAGCAACGCAATAGCAAGGGCAATTGCCGTGTTTTTGTCTTTCATATTCGTTAGAAGTGTAGAATTCAAATAGAATCCTACACTCCTAACTATTCTACCATACTGGAATTATACTACGCAACAAAGAAGAATCAATCGCCGACTCAAGCGCTCCGATTTATTTATCTAGGCTGTTAATTCGTTCAATAAGCATGTGCTGCATGAACGGGATTTCATATTTCTTAATTTCGATACTGCCATCGGTTGCTTCCCGTAGCTCGCGGGCTTCCTTGTTTTCAATCGCAGAAAGAGGTTTATCGTGGCTATCAATAATATTTTTTACTCTAAAATTCAGCCCCTGATGATCAAAGTTTGGGTTTGGAAATGTCATAGTGTTATGGGATAAGCATTCTTATTATATCTTACTATAGGCGAGTTCAAGAAACTAACGCAACAACCCGATTTGGTTTACACTGATGGGCATGACAACAACATATCAGAGGCTAACCCTCAAAGAGCGGGAAGAAATCAGTCGTGGCGTATGGGCGGGAGAAACATTCGCAATCATCG
>CAYVXI010000117.1:0-4084 GCA_964455595.1 uncultured Candidatus Saccharibacteria bacterium
ATTTTTGCTATTTTTTCCATATGATTCGTTAACTATAGCGTATAAAATTGTATTTTACAAGAACAAATAAAACGCTTATGATAACCTCACCTATATGCTTAAACTCTATAATACACTGAACAATAAAAAACAGGTGTTTAAACCACGTACGGACAAAAAAGTTCGTATGTTTGTGTGTGGCATAACCCCCTATGATTCACCGCACATTGGTAATATGCGAACATTCATAAGCTATGATGTATTAGCGCGTTATCTGCGCTTCTGGGATTACGACGTATTCTACCTGCAGAACGTCACGGACATCGACGACAAGATAATCACCGCTTCTGCGAAGCTGGGTATTTCATGGCGTGAAGTCTCTAATCGTTATTTTGCAGAGTTTCAATCGGTTAGTAAAGCACTTAATATAACAGGGGTAACCAAATATGCTAAAGCAACGCATTCTATACAAGAGATAATTAAACAAATACACCTATTGATAAAAAAAGGTTATGCATATGAAAGCAATGGTAGTGTATATTTTGAAGTAAGGAAATTCAAACGCTATGGCGCCCTGTCACATCAAAAACTCGAAAAACTACATGCGTCTGAACGTCTAGAAAAAGATGGGAACAAAAAACATCCTTATGATTTTGTTTTGTGGAAAGCAAAAAAAGAAGGGGAACCATCATGGAAATCTCCATGGGGACATGGACGACCCGGATGGCATATTGAAGATACGGCGATTTCAGAAAAATATTTTGGTCCTCAGTACGATATACACGGGGGTGCGGGAGAATTAAAATTTCCCCACCATGAAGCAGAAATTGCACAACAAGAAAGTGCATCTGGTAAAAAACCAATGGTAAAATATTGGGTTCATTCCGGAATCTTGAAAATCAACGGCGAAAAAATGTCTAAATCGTTAGGAAATTTTATTACCGGAACTCAAATAATAAAAGACTATAATCCGGATGATTTTCGATTTATGGTTATCTCTGCTCATTATCGTTCTCTTATTGATTACAACGAACAGTTAATTACTCAAGCACATAAAACTCTTGCGTCTATTCGCCAATTTGCACAAAAATTAAAAGTTGCAAAAAGTAAAACTGGCACTGTGTTGGACGTAGAACCATATGCAAAGAAATTCTTTACAGCAATGGACGATGACTTAAACACACCAGTAGCGCTTGCTATTATATTTATTCTTATGCGTGATGCACGAAGCAAAGAACCATTATCACTATTGAGTGCTCGTTCCATTCTGGCATTCCTGAAGGCCGCGGAACAGATTTTCGGCGTCACTTTCACCAAAACAGTTAAGCGAATAATCCCGCAGGACATTATGGAAAAAGCACAATTACGCGAAACATTTCGAAAAATGGGAAAATGGGCGGAAGCGGATGTGTTGCGCGACACAATAGCCGGCGCCGGCTATGCCGTTAAGGACATTCCGGGAGGATTTGAAATTATTCCTATTACCAAGTAAGATGCAAGAACCTATTTAATTTATGGCACGCAGTAACTCATCATTAGAAAAAGACCGTATTCCACCTCAAAACATCGAAGCAGAGCAATCTGTTTTGGGTGCTTTGTTGCTGGACAGGGAGGCAATTATCAAGGTTGCCGACATCCTGAAACCCAAGGACTTCTACCAGAAAGCAAACCGCATCATCTTTGAGTCGATCATACATCTGTACGAAAAGGGTGAACCGGTTGATTTAATGAATGTATCTAACCGCCTTTCTTCAACTAAACAATTAGAAGAAATTGGTGGGAAGGGATATCTTACAACATTAGTAAATACCGTCTCTACACCTGCACATGTTGCATCACATGCAAAAATTGTTCATCAGAAACGTGTATTGCGTGATTTAATTTCTGTATCATACGAAATTGCAGAACTAGGAACACGGGAAGAAGAAGATACGGATGTACTGTTAGATGAAGCGGAACAGAAGATTTTTAGTATTTCACAAGATGCTATTTCACAGGACTTCACTCAAGTAGGATCTGCATTAGAAGATGCCTTTGAACGCATCGAGCGCCTGCATAACGACAAAGGAGATATTCGGGGTGTGCCGACAGGTTATCCTGGGCTTGATAATGTTTTGGCAGGATTACAAAGATCAGACCTTATTATTCTTGCTGCGCGTCCTAGTTTAGGTAAAACATCTCTTGCTTTGGATATTGCACGCAATGTAGCAACTAAATCAAAGCTTCCTGTTGGTGTATTTAGTCTAGAAATGTCCAAAGAACAATTAGTTGATCGTTTAATTGCTGCGGAAGCTCATGTAGATTTATGGAAACTACGCACAGGAAAACTTTCCGACCAAGGAGAATATAACGATTTTATGAAAATTCGTGACGCATTAGCTTCCCTATCCGAAGCACCTTTATTTATAGAAGATTCTTCCAGTCCAACTATTCTGCAAATTCGTACAATGGCACGACGACTCCAGTCTGAACATGGACTAGGTCTCATCATTGTGGATTATCTCCAGCTCATCCAACCGCGCAGTTCATACGACAACCCAGTGCAGGCCGTTACGGAGATTTCCCGTTCGCTGAAGGCGCTTGCGAAAGAGCTGAATGTACCGGTGCTTGCGCTTTCCCAGTTGTCACGTGCTGTGGAATCACGCACTATTCGTACACCGAAACTTTCCGATCTGCGCGAATCAGGAAGTATAGAACAGGACGCGGACGTTGTTATGTTTATTTATCGCGAAGACAGAGATCGTGAAAATACAGACCGTAAAAATATCGCTGATATTATCATTGCTAAACACCGTAACGGTCCTTTGGGTAAGGTGGGATTATATTTCAACGAACAACGCTCTAGCTTTGAACCTATCACAAAGCAATTTGAAGAATCTTCGATTCCTGATGTGTTCTAAAGGGCTTTGTATGAATTCTAAAGCCGTAGGCGAATAGAATTTACTAACAAAACCTTTACCCAGCACTTATATTTATATCCGTCCCTTCATTGTCTTTCGGGGCATAATGCATTGCATTCTCCGAAAGTGAACTGAGTGACCATTGTAAATATAGGTGCTGGGTGCTCAAATCTATGATAAAATTAATTTCGCCTATGGCTTGTAAATTTTAATATATTTGGCATGATCTCTAAAACAGTACAAAATTTAATAGATTTATTATCTGATTTACCGGGAATTGGCCCTCGTCATGCAACACGCATTGCATATTATTTAATTAATGCCAAAAAATTAGATAATACTAAATTAGCAGATGCAATTGTATCGTTGGCTGGTAAGATAAAAATTTGTCCTGTGTGTTTAGCGAGCTATGAAATACTTAAGGAAGGTCAAAAAACCTGTCTGCTTTGTGAGAATCCAAAAAGATTAAAGATATCATTGTGTGTGGTAGAGAGAGAAACAGACATAGAAATTATAGAAAAAACAGGAATTTTTAAGGGAATATATCAAGTACTTGGTGAACACAACAATATTCTTGATAAAGTAAAACCTTCATCGATAACACACCTGCTAGAACGAATCGCGTTTATTCAAAATCAACTTCCTGAACAAAGAAAAAAAGAGATGGAAATTATTATTGCAACTAACGCAACCGTAGAGGGAGATGCGCTTGCTTCGTATTTGGAAAAAAACATTTCGCCGATGGGAGTATTAATATCTCGACTTGGTAGAGGCTTGGCATCAGGTTCGGAACTTGAATATGCCGACACACAAACCCTTATAAATGCACTAGAAAACAGACGATAAATGTACCAAATAAAAAAACAGCCTTTTAGAGAGCTGTTTTTTTATTGCTTAGTTATAGAGTATAACGTTAAGCTTCTATTCCTTTAATGGTCACTTCGGTAAATGATTGTCGGTGGCCTTTTTTCTTCTGTTCACGTTTTTTTGCTCGATATTTAAAAACGATAACTTTTTCTGCTCTATCTTGTCTAAGAATCTCTCCTGATACTTTGGCTCCATTTACATACGGTGTACCAACTTGTACATCACTATCTGATGAAGCAATCATCAAGACTTTATCAAACACAACAGTATCGCCTGCTTCTCCTGCAACTTTTTCAATTTTTATTTTTTCACCGACGGCAACTTTATATTGTTTTCCG
>CAYVXI010000118.1:0-6909 GCA_964455595.1 uncultured Candidatus Saccharibacteria bacterium
CTATTATGCAAGCGTATGATTCTGTAATGATAAAGGCAGACGTAGAGCTTGGAGGGACAGACCAGACATTTAACATGCTTATGGGAAGAACACTTATGGAACGGATGCAGCAACAAGCACAAGATGTCCTAACTGTTCCGATTATTGAAGGAACAGATGGTAAAGAAAAAATGAGTAAAAGTCTTGGAAATTATATTGGCATTACTGACGAGCCGAACGATATGTTTGGCAAAATTATGTCCATCAAAGACGAACTGATTCTAAAATATTTCTGGTTATGTACGGACGTGACACAGGATGATCTGGATGATTACCAGAAGCGCATTGAAAAGGGAGCTAACCCCAAAGATATTAAAATAGAACTGGGTAAAAAAATTGTTGCGCTATATCATTCTGAAAAAGATGCACAGAACGCGGCAAAGGAATGGGAAAATAAGTTCTCTAAAAAAGAATCATCCATAGAAGTAAAAGAAATTAGATTTTCCGGTGGAACTTTAAAATCGGTTTTGGTTATGCTCGATATGAGCGGAAGCGCAGCGGTCCGATTGGTAGAAGGAGGTTCTGTTTTGGTAAATGGGGCAGTGGAAACAGACTGGAATAGAGAGTTAAAAACAGGTGACATTATTCAATATGGTAAAAAGAAAGAAACCATCAAATTAATATCATGAATAAAAAAAGAATCTTAACGGGCGATAGACCAACAGGACCTCTACATTTGGGACATTTAATGGGAACGTTGGAAAATAGAGTTGCATTGCAGAATGAAGGCAATGAAGTGTTTATTATTATTGCTGACTTTCAAGTATTGACCGATAGGTTAGATACCAAAGAAGTAGAGAGTAATATTAATGAATTACTTCTAGATTATCTGGCATGTGGCATAGATCCCAAAAAATCCACTATCTTTTTACAGTCGCGGGTACCGGCATTGTCTGAATTGTTTGTCTATCTTTCGATGCTTGTTCCTGTTGCACGCGCACAGCAAAACCCGACAGTAAAAGAAGAAGTAAAAGCAACTGCAAAAGGTAAAATGTCTTTAGGAATGTTAAATTATCCTGTCTCGCAAGCCGCAGATATTTTAGCTTTTAATGCTGATTGCGTTCCAGTGGGGGAAGACCAGCTACCACATTTGGAACAGACTAGAGATGTGGCTCGCACGTTTAATCATCTATTTGGAAAAACATTTAAAGAACCAGAAGCGTTGTTATCTAAAACACCGCGCTTGATGGGTTTGGATGCTACGCAAAAAATGTCAAAATCTCGTGGTAACGCTATTTTCTTATCAGACACTAATGAAGAAGTAATAAAGAAATTAAAATTAGCAACAACCGATTCAGGAAAAGACATTGTATTTGACCGCAAAAACAAACCCGCCGTTTCCAATCTGCTTGAAATGTATCATTTGTTTTCTGGTAAAGAAATACACGAGATTGAAAAAATGTACGTAGGAAAAGGGTATGCCCAATTCAAACTTGATTTGGCAGAAGTTATTAATACCTATTTAGAACCAATAAGAAGCAGACGACAAGAATTTGCAAAAGACAAAACATACCTAACAAAGGTCTTGCGCGAAGGGACTGTAAAGGCACAAGAAGAATCAGAACAAGTAATGAAAAAAGTTCGCACAGCTATGCATTATGATTACTCATCCATTTTCTCTGACAGCAACAGAAGCTGAAAAAGGGAAGCGACTCGATAAAGTTCTTGCGACGCATTTTACCCAATATTCCCGAAACATTATTCAAAAAACCATAGAAACAGGTGTGGTTTTGGTAAATGGAAAATCAATAAAAAAAGACTATACGGTAAAAGTTGGTGATGTTATTAATGGGTCACTTGCAGACAGCGAAGAGCCGAATGTTGAACCTGATGAATCAGTGCCGTTCACGGTTGTATTCGATTCACCTGATTTTGCCGTGATAGATAAACCCGCAGGAGTGGTGGTGCATCCTAGCTATACCCATAAAAAGGGGACTTTGGTGAATGGGTTATTGGCACTTTGGCCAGAAATAAAGGAAGTAGGTGAAGATAATTTAAGGCCTGGTATTGTTCATCGGTTAGATAAAGAAACGTCGGGTTTGATGGTGATAGCAAAAACCAACGACATGTTTCATTATTTAAAAAGCCAATTCAAAGAACATAAAGTTGTTAAAAAATATGTGACATTAGTGTTTGGAAAAATGAAAAAATCGGAAGGAGAAATTACCGCTCCCATTATTCGAGAAAGAACGAAGCAAATTATAGCTCCTCAAGCAAATAAAGGGTTTTTGGGAAATGATGACAAATCACGAAACGCTAGTACCAGCTTCAAAATTTTGCATTCTTACAAGAATTTTACCCTTGTTGAAGCATTGCCAAAAACAGGCAGAATGCATCAGATACGCGTGCATTTCAAGCATATCGGACACCCAGTGGTGGGCGATAAAAAATATACTCCCGCAGGGTTGTTGCGGTCTTTTCCATTAGAAAGACAGTTTTTACATGCGGCAAACCTTTCTTTTTCGTTACCCGACGGTACACAGGTTTCATATACATCTGCATTACCAGAAGAGCTAGAACAAGCCCTCAAAAAAATATAATTCTATCTCATTGACATTAGGTTTTTAGTATGACACCCTAGTGAAGGAGTTCTTTGTAAATAGAAAATATGAACGACCTTGCAGTATAGAATATTTTGCCTTGAATAAAGGCAGTTGTAATTTTATAGGAGAATAGTAATGAATCAAGTACAGATTGACGATTTCAGCAAAGATTTTTGTCCAGTAAGTCTTAAGGGGTGGAAAACAAAAATCCATACCCCCGGAGCTTATTTTCCACTTAATCCAGATGAAATAAAATTTTACCTTACCGAAAGTCAAAAACGTGACAAGATAGTCACGGGTTATGAGATTCAAAAGGAGTTAGTAGGCAAAACAGTTCTGAATACCAATGTGTTAGACTATCATCTTCTCAATCAAGATTATATTTCAAATGATTGGAAGAAAAAAGACGCCGAAGGAAGCATCTTGTATGTATTTTTCTGGGGTATTACTTTTGTAAATCCGAATAATCAGGAATATGTTCGGTGTATCTATTTTGATGAAAACATGCAAAAATATTCCTCTTTTTATTACCCGCTTTGTCGTGGTTTTTATAAAAATGATCCTGCGGCAGTATTAGCGTCCACTGTAAGGTTTTCATAACCTTGTTCTTTATAAGTTATTTTTTGTATTGTAGTTCTTTTTTCCCGTGTGGAGCAGTCTCCCGCGGGTTTTATTTTAGTCAATTTCTGTTGACTTCCAAAGATAAATTAATTATAATTGTTCTCTATGGAACACGCAGATTCATTTTTTTATACGTTAATACTAACTATCTGTTTTCTTTTGTTTGTCGCATCTGCGACAGCAGTTATTATAAAGAAATTACACGTCCCTTATACGGTAGTGCTTGCAGGAATTGGTATTTTATTAGGCGGTATTTCTTATATTGATCAATTTTCATTCCTTAATACATTTGAACTTTCGCCGGATTTGGTGTTTTATCTGTTTCTTCCGATGCTTATCTTTGAAGGAGCATATAATATCCGATTTATAGAGATGCAATCGTCTGTAAAAGCTATTTCCGCGCTTGCTGTGGTAAGTCTAATAGTATCAACCTTTTTCATTGGGTTTGCGCTTTATTACACTCTTCCTTTTTTTGGAATCGAAATACCACTTCTTACACTTTTGCTTTTTGGATCGCTTATTTCCGCAACAGACCCTATTGCCGCACTTGCCATATTTAAAGAAGCACGAGTTCCTCGTCGTTTACGCATGCTGTTAGAAGGCGAAAGCCTTTTAAATGATGGCACTGCGCTTGCTCTTTTTCAAATTATATTAGGCGTCATTACCGCGGGATCTGTTACCATTGGTATTGTTACAAGTGGTTTTATTCAGTTTTGGTTCCTTATGCTCGGAGGTGCTCTCTTTGGCGTGCTTATGGGTTTCTTTTTTGCAAAGGCAATAGAGAAAATTAGAAATCTTGCAGTTGTTGAAATAACCCTGACCCTTATTCTTGCACATACTACATTCATATTCGCCGAAAAATATTTTGCGGTTTCGGGAATTATCGCGACAACGGCAGCAGCAATGGTAATGGGAAATTACGGCAGATATAAAGTATCACGGGGAGTACGTGAATTTATGGAGCATTTCTGGGAATATGCTGCGTTTGTTTCAAACTCACTTATTTTCCTTCTTATTGGTTTATCGGTTAGATATGCAAGTTTTGGAGAATATATAATTCCGATTATTATTGCTCTTTTTATTGTTCTTGTTGCACGTTTTCTTTCGATATATTCCGTGGTGCCATTTATCAATCGATTTACAAATGAAGAAAAGATTCCTCGGTCGTGGCAGTTTATTCTTTCCTGGGGAGGGTTGCGTGGCGCCTTACCGCTTGCAATTACTCTTTTGCTTCCTGTTGATTTTCCGCACCGAGATTTTATTTTAGTGATGACTTTAAGCACCATTTTCTTCACGCTTCTTATCAAGGCAGCAAGTATTAAATTATTCCTTACGTATTTACAATTACATACATTTTCAAAGACAGAGGAATTAGAAAGAGAAGAGAGTTTTCTTGCTATGGATGTAAAAATCCAAAAACGCTTGGTTGAAATGTTCGAAAAGAACCGTTTATCAAAGAAGGCATATGATAAATTGAGTACAATGTACACCAAGCTTTATAATGAATCAAAAGAAAAACTTTATATGCTTTTCGAAAAACGTGGCTCAGATTTTTCTTACGAAGAGATAGTAAGCATTTTACGCAAACACGCACTTGGTATAGAACGTCAGACATATCTGGAGCTTTTTTCACAGTATGAACTTGATGAGAGAGTTCTTTCAATGCTTAATCATAAAATAGAACGTCAGATAGAGAGAATTGTACATCATGTTCCGCAAGTGCGTGATGATTCATCCCAGGTTCCTTTCAGACGGCTAAAGGGTGCATTGCTTAGTTTTGTATGGCGACTCAACATATCTTCTATAAAAGACTGGGAAGAGATATTAAAAACGAGAGAGGTAATTAGAAATTATTGTATACATCGCGCGAGAAAAATAAGTTCTGAACGTGTTCTTGATATATTAAGGGATATGAGTAAACAAGAAGAGAATGATCTTTATCGGGAAGCAGCGCACGAAGTAATCCGGCAATACCAAAAATGGTATGATGATAATATTAGAAAAATGAATACAGTTAAGCATGAAAATCCAAAACTTATAGAGAAAATAGAATATACTATTGCAAATCTTGCTTCACTAGGAATGGAAATGGAGATTTTAAAAGAGATGCGAGAAAAGGGTATTATGCCGGAAAATGTTTTTTCAGATGTAAATGAATATTACGAACGTCTGCATTTGGAAAAAGAGAACGCGTTATTATACTATCGTAAAAGTGCTTAAAGCCCATTTTTTTAAGCCGTAAAGCTTAAAAAAATGGGCTCTTGAAAAGTTTCGAGAGTTCTGATACTATAGAAAAACTATTATCATAAAGGATTATTATGGATAAATTAGCTCAATTTGCAGCAAAACAGGTAACTAAGGCAATTCCCGAATTCAGAACGGGTGATTTGGTGAAGGTATATCAGAAAATTAAAGAAGGGGATAAGGGACGTATTCAGATTTTTGAAGGATTAGTCATTGCGCGAAAACATGGCAAAGGTATTAATGCCAGTTTTACCGTGCGTAAAATAGCTTCAGGTGTCGGTGTAGAAAAAGTATACCCATTACATACGCCATTCATAGAAAAAATTGAAGTTGTTAAAAGTTCTAAAGTTCGCCGAGCGAAACTCTATTTCATCCGCGAAGCAAAAGGAAAGCGTTCAAAACTCAAAGGTATCCACAAAGAAATGAAAGTGACAACACTAGATGATGTAACCCCTGTTGCAGAAGAGGTTGTTTCGGAATAATATATACGCATGCCCGGCCCGGGTGGTGAAACTGGCATACACGCTACCTTGAGGTGGTAGTGCCGTAAGGCGTGGAGGTTCAAATCCTCTCCCGGGCACCCGTTCGCGCGCGCTTAGCTCAGTTGGTTAGAGCGGCTCGTTTACACCGAGTAGGCCGGGAGTTCGAATCTCTCAGCGCGCACCCCGTTAGAAGCAGAAAGATAAGACATCATCATGTGCTTTCCTTTTGGGTACTTGAACACCCATAAGCTTTAGAAAGAACTAAACTTTTAACGGGGCGCACCCTTTGAAAAATTTTTGTTTCCAAAGCGCCGCGGTAGCGAAGTGGGTTAAACGCAAATGACTTTGCGTTTAACGGGCGGCTTCTTTTTAAAATTTCTCGCTCCCAGAGTGCCGCGGTAGCTCAGTGGTAGAGCGCATGCCTGAAGAGCATGGCGTCGGGTGTTCAATTCACCCCCGCGGCACTCTGGGAGAGAGCAAAGGGATAATGTCGCCCTGGGATGAGCGCATGCCTGAAGAGCATGGCGTCGGGTGTTCAATTCACCCCCGCGGCACAGTTCTATAAAAATTTGCGGGCATCCCGCCTAAGTTTTTGGACGGGTTGTCTGGCAAAATTGTCTAAGAAGGTTTATGCTTGAAAATACGGACATTTTTATTCACTTTAAAGAAAGGGAAGAATGTCAAAAAATTTAGGCGGGTATAGTATACCGGTATTATGCGACCTTGCCAAGGTCGAGAAAGGGGTTCAATTCCCCTTACCCGCTCCAACGTTTATTTTCAAAATAGGGAATTGAAGGGTATTTCAAAAAAACAAACTTCTTTGTTTTTTTGAAAACCCCGGTTCTGAAGGAGGAGTAAGACCTGTGCTGAAAGCACGTGTCTAACGACGGATGAAGAAAATTCCCCTTACCCGCTCCAAGATTAGGATGGTTTTCAAAAAGCGCTCCCGTATTGTATTAGTTTATTAGAAAGCATTGAGA
>CAYVXI010000119.1:0-3017 GCA_964455595.1 uncultured Candidatus Saccharibacteria bacterium
GAAGCCAAATATAGTATTGTTGGATTTGATGTTACCTAAAAAAAACGGCTATGAAGTGTTAGAATCGGTAAAAAACAATATTACCCTAAGCAACATTCCTATCATACTGCTTTCCAATTTGGGACAGGAGGCAGATATAAAGCGTGGACTTGAACTTGGTGCAGAAGATTTTCTGATAAAAAGCAATGTAAAACTGGAAACGGTCATTACGAGAATAGAAAGCATTTTACAAAAAAATACGCAGGGAGTATAATATTATGTAGATTCAGTTTCTGTGGATAATACAATTATAATAACTTTTAACCTATGACGCATAGTCGTAAAAAGGGGTTTACCCTTCTTGAATTGCTTATCGTTATTACGATATTGGCGATTCTGACGCTGGTGGTCGTTCTGTTTATTAATCCGGTCGAAATCTTGAAGAAATCTAGAGATGTCCAGCGCATGTCGGATATGGATATCACGCGCTCGGCAATCAATTTGTATTTACAGGACAGCACCAGTAATACGCTTGGTGGTGCAACAGCATGTACCGCAAACACTAACCCAACCTCTGCGGTAGAAGTTGGTAGCGTCATTACTGGAGTTAAGACATCTCTTTCGTACGGTGCATCAGGAGCAGGATACCTAACGTTTACAACAGGATCGGCAACATACTATGCTACAAGTAGTCCTGATTTAGCAGATGGCTACGGCTGGATTAAAGGAATAAACTTCAACAGCGTTACTTCGGGAGCTCCTATTTCAAAACTTCCTGTTGACCCAATTAATACTGGAAACACAGGGTCGGTAGGAGGAGGAACCGTTGGCATTAACAGCTTGTACTATCGTTATGGATGCAGACAAGGCAACAACACCTTTGAGCTTGATGCAACATTGGAAAGTAGCGCATACGGCCCAACATCTACCAGCGACAACAAAGCTTCTAAAGATGGCGGAAACGCGGTTATGCGTTACGAAGTTGGCACAGATCTGACAATTCTTGCAAGCACCGCTCCGATTCTCTAACAGTTAAGACTCTCCAAAAACCATCCTTTCAACAGGGTGGTTTTTGTTTTTTACGCGGAAAATGATACACTGAACATTAGCTGATAGCTTCATTAGCTTTTAGCTTTCAGAGTATGAAAAATATAAAGTCAAAATTAAGAATCCCCCTGAAAGCTAACGAAACTAAAAGCTGAAACCTGCCTCTATGAAATACCTTAATGCGGTAAACACCATCCTTACGTATGCTCCCATTGTGGGTGGTGTGGTGTTTTTGGCGTTCGCCTCTATCTGGCATCTTAGAGGCAAGCTGACAGCGCAAATGCTGAAGAAATGCGTATGGTTTGCCGTTGTTTTTTTTGCTTCTCTTGTGGTTGCCAGTATAATCACTCAATATTACGCTTACAAAAGCGATCCGTTTGGTAAATTATTTGTACCACCCGTCCAAAAAATAAACTGGTTTCTGCTTTATTCATGGACACATTTTATCGCGCCATTTGTTTTTTCGTTGGTTTCTGGACTGTTTATGTATTTTGTCGCGCTGACCACCAACACTTCTTTCAAACGCGAGCTGTTCGTGGAAAACGACAAATACATATTTTTGCTTGCAGCACTTATCCTTTCGTGGCCGAATTACGTTCTCTATCTTTTGTTGGCGGCAATCTTGGTAGCTTTACAAACGGTTTTTGTATCTATAATAAGGAAGAGTTTCGGGGAACGGGTTATTCTGACGAACGCGCTTTTGCTTTCTATTGGAGGTGTTTTGATATTTAGTAGCACCATTGCGAAATACGTAGAATTATGGAAGCTTACTGTCTAGCTTTTAACTTTCAGAGTATGAAAAAGGTAAAATTAAAATGAGACATCCTCCTGAAAGCTAACGAAGCTGAAAGCTGAAACCTATCTCTATGCACATATCAGAAAAAAACTTAAAAGAAATACTTCTTGCATCTGGTGTTATTACAGACGAGCAATTTGAAATGGCTAAAGAGGAAGCACAACGTTCTAATAGAACAGTGGAAAACGTCATTATCGGTAAAGGAGATATTACCGAATCATACTTTGCTGAAATTATGTCTGATTATCTAAAAGTTCCTACGGTAAATTTTAACGTGACTAAAGTAGACGATTCGGCGTTGCACTTATTGCCCGAAGCCTTTTCAAAAACAAAACGCATCGCTGTTTTTGCTATTGATGAAAAAACTAATAGTGCGAAAGTTGCCATGGAAGACCCCGCAGACTTACGCACTATTTCTCTTGCAGAATTAAAACTCGGTATGCATGTTACGCCTCACCTTGCCATGCCATCAAGCATGAAGGTGGTATTCAAAGAATATAAAAAGGACATTTACAAAGAATTTGATTCAATAATTGACGAATCTATCAAACAAGCGCTGGAAGTTAGCGGAATGAAAAATCCGGAAAAAATGGCGGAATTTGTGCCAATTGTTACTATTACTGATGGCATAATTGAATATGCCGTGGTGTCTGGCGCATCTGATATTCATATTGAAAGACTTGCGGAAAAAGTTTTGGTGCGGTATCGAGTAGATGGCATCTTGCGCGACATCGTACAACTACCTAAAGAAGTTGACGAAGCAATTACCGCGCGTATTAAAATAGTATCGGGTCTCCAGATAGACGTTCACTTTACACCGCAAGACGGACGCTTTAAATTCAAACTAGAAGACCAGTCTATTGACATACGTGTTTCTGTAATGCCGACTTTTTATGGAGAAAAAATTGTCATGAGACTTTTGCGCGGTTCTATTCGACCTCTTAATCTCATGGAACTCGGTTTGTCAGATGCAGATATTGCTATTATTCACCGAGCAACACAGAAAACATTTGGCATGATTTTGGTAACGGGACCCACTGGATCGGGAAAGACCACAACGCTGTATGCTATTTTACACACACTCAATACTCCGAACGTTAATATTTCTACTATTGAAGATCCTATTGAATACGATGTCGCTCGGCTTAATCAAACACAGGTAAATATAAAAGCGGGTATCACGTTTGCCAACGGA
>CAYVXI010000120.1:0-2926 GCA_964455595.1 uncultured Candidatus Saccharibacteria bacterium
CTGGCGTAATAGCTGGCATATTTTTAAGAGAAAAGAAAGTAGCGAGGGGAAAGAGGTGTTTTCTTTGTTCCCTAAGGAAAGTCCGGTAAAGATATATGACAGGGATTATTGGTGGTCTGACAATTGGGAGGCGATGCAGTATGGCAAAGAGTATGACTTTTCCAGAAACTTTTTTGAGCAGCTCCATGAATTGGTTACCAATGTTCCACTTCCTCATGGCTCTGTTACAAATCTCGTTAACTGCCAATATTGCACCAATGGTGCCGATATGAAAAACTGCTACTTTGTACGTGGCGCCACATTCACAGAGGATTCAGCTTACGTTATCTGGGATACAAAATCGCGTTATTGTTTTGATAGCCACAAAACTACTAATTGTGAGTTGGGTTATGGAAATGTGAACTGCGAAAACTGCTATCAATCATTTTTTTCTGTAGATTGTAACGACTGTCAGGATGTCATTTTAAGCAAAGAATGTGTGGGATGCAGTAATTGCTTTGGTTGTTTTGGGTTGCGCAACAAGAGTTACCATATTTTTAACAAACCCTACTCAAAAGAAGAATATAAAAAGAAATTACAAGAATTTAATTTGGGCTCCTGGAAAAGTTTCACAGACTTAAGCGAGCAAGCTTATAACCACTGGCTGAAATTTCCCCATAAATACATGCACGGGCTGCACAATGCGCGTTCCTTTGGAGATTATGTGTATGATTCAAAAAATGCCCGCTTTTGCTACAATGTCCATGCTGTGGAAGATAGCAAGTGGCTTCAAAACATATTGGCGGGCCCTGTTCGCGATTGCTACGACTACGAAAGTTTTGGCGAGGGAGCGGAGCTCATTTATGAATCATTAGTTGCTGGTCGGGGTGCTTTTAATATAAAATTTTCCATCTGGGTTTATATTAATGTCAAAGACATTGAGTATTCATTGATTTGCCATAATTCATCTAATCTTTTTGCCTGCGTGGGCCTACGCAACAAGCAATACTGTATTTTGAACAAACAATATACTAAAGAAGAGTACGAAGCGCTTGTTCCAAAAATCATCAAGCACATGAACGAGATGCCGTACATAGATAAAAAGGGGAGAGTCTATAAATATGGAGAGTTTTTCCCACCCGAACTATCCTACTTTCCCTATCATGTAAGCGAAGCTAACGAGTTTTTTCCTTTAAGTGACCAAGAGGCAAAAGAAGAGGGGTTTCAAGTTTTTCCTGTTTATAGCCAAGAATACCAACCCACAAAATTATCTGGCGATTTGCCGGATAACATTCAAGATATTGAAGAAAAAATAATCGAAGAAGTTATTGAGTGCGCCCATCAAAAAAAATGCGATCAGGAGTGTACGGGGGCTTTTCGCGTAATACCAAGCGAGGTTTCGTTTTTAAAACGTATGAATTTACCACTACCTCGTCTTTGTCCAAACTGCAGGCACTACGAACGCTTAAAGCAACGGAACTCCCTCAAACTCTGGCATCGGCAGTGTATGTGTGAAAAGAAACACCCCCAACATACAAGTAAATGTCCTAATGAGTTCGAAACATCATATGCCCCCGATCGCCAAGAAATTGTCTACTGCGAAAGTTGCTATAATAGTGAAATAGCATAACAACAAAGGTCGGTTAACCAATTTTCATACATACTATGGTTCTCATCTATATTACTTGTAAAAATACCGATGAAGCTAAAAAAATCGGTAAGCTGATCATTGAGCGCCACTTGGCGGCTTGTGTTAATATCTGGCCAATGGAGTCGATATATTTTTGGCAAGGCAAACTAACCGAAAACAACGAAACTGCGCTGATCGTTAAGACGCACGAACCCAAAATTGCCGATATTGAAGCATTGATTCTTCAAAATCATTCCTACGCCACGCCATTTATTGGCTCTATTGACGTGCGGCGCCTTAACCGTGAGTATAAAGAATGGATGTCAACGGTCATAGAATGAATAGCGAATCGAAAAAGTGCAAAAATTGCCAAGGTTGCAAAAACCAGTTCACCATAGAACCAGATGATTTTGCGTTCTATGAAAAAATGAAAGTGCCGGTACCAGAGCAATGCCCACAGTGTAGGCAACAACTAAGAATGCTGTATAGGAACTTTAAAACTCTTTACAAACGTCCTTCAAGCAAAAGCGGGAAGATGATTGTTTCAATGTATAATCCTGAAGTAAAATTCCCAGTGTATGACAGCGAAGAATAGTGGGCAGATGACTGGGAGGCGACAAGCTATGGAAGAGATGTTGATTTTGAAAGGCCATTTTTTGACCAGCTTCTTAATCTTTTTAATTCCGTTCCGCATGTTTCTTTAATGAATACCAAAAGTGAAAATTGCGAATATTCAAACATGACGTTCGGTGCTAAGAATTGTTATTTTATTTTCGGATGCCTTGATAATGAAGATTGCGACTATGGTCATATTGTCTGGAATTCAAGGGATTGCGTGGACAATTTATATCTATTTGAATGCGAATCTTGCTACGAATGCGTTGATTGTTTAAAGAGTACCAAATTACTTTATTCACAAGAGTGCGAGAGCTGTATTGATAGCATCGGTCTTTTTGACTGTAAAAGTTGCTTAAATTGTATAGGATGTGTAGGTTTAAACAGCAAATCTTACCATATTTTTAATAAACCGGTTACTAAAGAAGAATATAAGGAATTTTTACTTAAACATCCCATTAGCGACAAATCCACAATAGATTATATTCTGAAAGAACGAGACGCTCTACGCAAGCAAGTTCCCCAGCGTTACTTTTTTGGCTCACACAACAATAATGTTTCGGGAAACCATATATATAATGCCAGCAATGTTCATTACTCTTTTGATATAAAAAGCGGAGAGGATTCTAGATACTGCTTTACGGTGCGCCAGGCGATAGATACTCTTGATGCATCTTTTACCAGTGATATCTCTGGATCATA
>CAYVXI010000121.1:0-7388 GCA_964455595.1 uncultured Candidatus Saccharibacteria bacterium
TCTTGATATATTGTCCCTATCGGCAACACCTATTCCGCGTACATTATCACTTGCACTTGCCCGCCTCCGCGACCTTTCGGTATTAGAAACTCCACCACCCGAACGCCGCCCTATTCATACCTTTGTACTTCCCTACTCGGAAAAACTCATCCGTGAAGCAATGGAAAATGAACTCGCGCGCGGCGGGCAGATATATTTTCTTCACAATAGAATTGAAACAATTGGCAGAGCCCGAGAAAAGCTACAGAAAATTCTATCAACCACAAAACACCCGGATGCGTCCATTGGTATTATTCACGGCCGTATGGACGAGCGTGAGCTTGTTCGAGTGATGAATGCATTTCGAGAAAAGAATATATCCATCCTTGTTGCAACAACTATTATAGAAAACGGTCTTGATATTAAAAATGTTAATACGTTAATAGTAGATGATGCTACGCGCTTAGGCCTTGCACAAGCATATCAGATACGCGGACGAGTTGGCAGATCGGATAAAAAAAGCAAAGCGTATTTTCTGTATTCTTCTAAGATGCTTTCCGAAGACGCACAAAAACGTCTGGACGCACTGCAGGAAGCAACGGAACTGGGGTCGGGGTATCTGATTGCCCAACGCGATTTGGAAATACGCGGCGCGGGAAATGTGTTGGGTAAAAAACAATCGGGTGCTATCAATCAAGTTGGATTAAATCTCTATTGCCAGATTCTGAACGAAGCGGTGGAAAATCTGAGTTCACGAAACTGACTTCGTAAGACCTACTCCACAAATCTTACGAATAAAAGTGATTCTTCAAATCCTGTTCCGAGACGTACTTCAGCGCTTGGTTGTAAATAGCCTTGAGCGTGCCTTTATCCAGCTCCTGATGATTGGGAATAACAAGAACCTGCTTCGTTCCGTTGTTGTGCGTTCTTTTTAATTTTACATGACTCCCCTTTTGCCCCGCTACCGAAAAATCAAATGTTTCGAGAATACTGACAACATCTTTCCCTGATAGAACTTTCAGCTTAGGCATGCGCGTAATTCGTCTCCAGTTCAAAATTGACCAGCACAGAGGGTGACGGGGTCAAACCGAAATCGGCCGGGTTTTCCCCTTCCAAACCAAGCTCCACCGCTTCTTTGATGTTCTTTACCAGCTCATCCAGCGTCTTGCCTTGCGTTACCGCAGGGAAATTGACTCCTTCCGCAACGTAGTATTCCTCTCCTTTGGAAATAGTGAATTGAACGATGTGTTTCATATATATATGATACCATTTCCTCTGTTGCTCGTCAAATACGCGCGCGGCGCAAAGGCAATCAAGTTGGATTAAATCTCTATTGCCAAATTCTCAACGAAGCAGTGGAAAATTTAAACGCTTCTTCTTATATATAATCCACACACAATAGTAGCCAGTCAAAACAGTTCTTGCTACTATAGTAAGAATGGATATACAAGAAGTGCCTATCACCAGTACACACTACCCTGAACGACTACGACAAATACACGAGCCACCCGCGATGTTATACATGCGCGGAGACATGCTTCCGCAGGATGATATTGCCATTGCTATTGTCGGGTCTCGTAAATGCACGCAATATGGAAAACAGGTCTCCTACGACTTGGCGTTTTCACTTGCCAAAGCAGGTGTAACTATCGTGTCTGGCATGGCGCTTGGTATTGATGGCGAAGCACATCGTGGAGCGTTGGATGCAGGCGGTAGAACCATCGCCGTGTTGGGAACTGGTATCGATGAAAAATCGATTTACCCTCACACTCATCTATCATTGGCTCAAAGAATCTTAAAAAACGGGGTCGTTATGTCAGAATTTGAACCAGGAACACCGGGACTCCCCCATCACTTTCCTCAACGCAATCGAATCATATCTGGTTTATCTCTTGGCGTAGTGGTTGTAGAAGGAAGCGAAAAAAGCGGGTCCTTAATTACCGCGAACTTCGCGCTAGAACAAGGAAAGGATGTTTTTGCCGTTCCAGGACCAATTTTTGCACAGACATCTATAGGAACAAACAAGCTTATTCAGCAGGGAGCAAAGCTAATACTGAACGCTCAAGACGTACTGGACGAATTAGGATTAGAGCAACAGCCAATACAACTAAAGGTTGACGAACAGCTATCAAAAGAGTATATGCTTATTTTAAGTGCTATTACACAAGAAGCCATAAGCGCAAACGACCTAATTGTAAAAACACAATTACCGTCTTCATTCGTATTAGAAGCACTTACCATGTTAGAATTACAAAATAAAATACAACGGCTTGACGCACATACCTATGGCATTAAAATCTAAAATGAAAAAAGACAAAATACTCATCATCGTAGAGTCCCCTACCAAGGCGCGGACTATTTCAAAATTTCTAGACGATTCATATATCGTTCTTTCTTCTTTTGGGCATGTGCGAGACTTGCCTAAATCAAAATTGGGCGTAGACCCTGAAAATAATTTTGAACCATATTATCTCATTCCGCAAAAAGCAAAAGCAAATGTAAAAGTATTAAAAGCAGCTGCGGAAAAAACAAAAGAGATTATTTTGGCAACTGATGAAGACCGCGAAGGAGAGGCTATTGCTTGGCACATTACCAAAATGCTAACCGAAGTAAAAAAATCTCGTTCAAAAAAACCAGATGCAGTACAGCCTGTAGCGCCACAGTACGATTTCCGTCGTATCGTTTTTCATGAAATCACCAAAAGCGCGATTTTAGAAGCACTAGAACATCCAAGAGAATTAAATAACAATCTTGTGGATGCTCAACAAGCACGACGCATCCTCGATAGACTCGTGGGCTATGAACTGTCGCCGTTTCTGTGGAAAAAACTTATGCGTGGGCTTTCCGCGGGACGCGTGCAGTCTGCTGCGGTGCGTTTAATAGTAGAACGCGAGGACGAAATAAAGAAATTTCTTGCGCAAGAATACTGGACGGTGGAAGCGTCACTTTCCCTTACACATTCTGATATGCCTTTTTCGGCAACGCTTATTCAAAAAGACGGCAAAAAATTAGACAAATTCGATATTTCTAATAAAGAAACCGCCGATGCTATAGTAAGTGCTTCGCAAAAAGCACAATACACAATTAAAAGTGTTACAAAAAAAGAATTTCGCAAAGTCCCCGCAGCACCTTTTACCACCAGCACGCTTCAACAAGAAGGCGCAAAGAAATTGCGTTTTACCGCACGTCAAACAATGATGTTTGCACAACAATTATATGAAGGTGTGGAAATTAACGAAGGAGCAGCGGCTGGTCTTATTACCTACATGAGAACCGATTCGGTAAATATTGCTCAGGAAGCTCTTGATAAAGCGCGCGCAGTTATTAAGGAATTATATGGTGACAATTATTCTTTAGAAACGCCACGTCGTTTTAAAACAAAATCAAAACTCGCCCAAGAGGCACATGAAGCCATTCGTCCCACCGATCCGGCGCGCACTCCCGAAATGCTTAAAACATATCTCTCCCCGCAACAATTCAAATTATACGATCTAATTTGGCGTCGATTTATGGCAAGCCAAATGGAAGTTGCTGTCTTTGACACCACCACCATAGATATCTCGGCGATACCAGACAACTCAAAAGAAACATATCTTTTCCGTGCAAATGGCGTTATCAAAAAATTTGAAGGTTTTCTGGCTGTATACCCGATGAAATTCGAAGACGCAACTCTTCCAGAATGCGCTGAAAACGATGAATTATCGTTAAAGAATGTGGAAGGCATACAACATTTTACTCAACCACCTGCACGCTATACCGAAGCATCACTGATTAAGGCTCTTGAGGAACATGGCATCGGTCGCCCATCCACATACGCTCCTACTATTAGCACGATTCAAACTCGTAATTATGTAGAAAAAAACGATCAACGCAGACTCCAACCAACAGAAATCGGCACAAAAGTTGATACGATGTTAAAAGAACATTTTCCACAGATAGTAGACATTGCATTTACCGCAAACATGGAAGAAAAGTTGGACGGTGTAGCTGAAGGAACCGTTAACTGGAGAGAAATGATTAGTGAATTCTATTGGCCTTTCCACGAAAACCTGACAAAAAAATACGAGGAAGTAAAAGAAGACAAACCACCGGAAGAAAAAACAGATGAAGTATGTGAAAAATGCGGGAAACCTATGGTTATTAAAACAGGAAGGTTTGGAAAGTTCCTTGCATGCTCTGGATTTCCTGAATGCAAAAACACAAAGACAATCAAAAAGACCATTGGAATAAAATGCTCACAATGCAACGAAGGCGATTTAGTAGAAAAACGCACAAAGAAAAAACGTACCTTCTGGGGATGTTCCCGTTATCCAGAATGTGATTTTGCCACATGGAAAAATCCTTTAGCTAAAGACAAGGCAGACGAACAAGAACCATCGACAGAAGATTCCGAAGAAGAGATAGAACAATAAATTACTCTCTTAAACTATGGAAGCGCAAGACATCATCTCAAAACTGAAATACGCATCTGACGATACTAAAGCGCTAATTGAAAAAGCGTTTATCTTTTCGAAGAATGCACATAAAGATGAAGTAAGATTTTCGGGAGAGCCGTATTTCATTCATCCATTTCATGTGGCACAGACACTTGCCGAAATGCAGGTAGATGGCAACACCATTGCCGCAGGCTTGCTTCATGATGTATGCGAAGCGGGACATGCAAGCGAAAAAGACATTGAAAAAGAATTTGGTAAAGATGTGGTGTTTTTGGTAAATGGCGTCACGAAATTGGGAAAATTACGCTATCAAGGCATGGATCGTTATCTGGAAAACATGCGCAGGATGTTCCTTGCCATGGCTGAAGACGTGCGCGTGGTACTGATACGTCTAGCTGACCGCCTGCACAACATGCAGACACTGGAACACGTCCCCGAACACAAACGCGAACGCATTGCACGTGAGACATTAGAAATCTATGCACCTCTTGCAAATCGTTTGGGTATGGGAAAGTTAAAAGGAACATTGGAAGACCTTGCCTTCCCTTTTGTCTATCCTGAAGAATATTCTGGAATAGTTAAAATTTTAAAAAATAAACTCACCGCAAAAGAAACATATCTCTCAAAAGTAAAATATAAACTCGGTGAAGAACTTAAAAAAGATGGTATCATGGTTGTTTCTATGGATGCCCGAGTAAAACGACTCTATAGCACGTATAAAAAACTGGTTAAAAATAATAATAACATCGATGAAGTGCATGACTTAGTTGCTCTTCGCGTTATTGTAGAATCACTGGGGGAGTGTTATCTCACATTGGGCGCTATTCATAAACACTGGAAGCCATTACCGGGAAAAATTAAAGACTATATTGCACTTCCCAAACCAAATGGCTATCAAAGCATACACACAACGGTTTTTTGTATTGATGGTGAGATAACAGAATTCCAAATCCGTACACAGCAGATGGACGAGGAAGCAGAAAACGGCATCGCGGCGCATTGGGCATATACCGAACAAGGCAAGCCAAAACAAGGGGGAAAAGTAACCCGCGATATCGCCTGGATTTCACAGATGCGTGACTGGCAGAAAAAAGAAACGGGCACAGAAGAATTTTTGGAAAGTTTAAAAATCGATGTTTTCAAAAACAGAATTTTTGTCTTCACACCCAAAGGCGATGTAATAGATTTGCCCGAGGGGGCCACACCGGTTGATTTTGCGTATCTGGTACATTCCGAAGTGGGTAATCATTGTAACGGTGCGAAAGTGAATAATAAAATGGTCTCGTTAGAATATCAGCTAAAAAACGGGGATCGGTGTGAAATTGTAACGCAAAAAAACAAAAAACCATCAAAAAGTTGGTTAGATTTTGTGAAAACAAATTACGCAAAAAGCAAAATACGAAATTTCTGAAAATAGCACAATCTGAATAAATGAAATAAAAAGCCGTGCCATTCTGAAAGAATAACACGGCTGTGTTGCAAAAAAGCGAGGAGAGGTTCTTGTTCTGCCCTTATCCGTCTATGACAGTGAGGTGCAATTACCCTTTGCCGAGCAGGGATTCCCGCCATTTGCGGGACAAGTCGGACCCCCCGATTCCCAATTATTATTTTATCACCTGTGCCTCGATCAGTATCTGAAAATGTCTTGGCCTGTTCAATCGGATGTATTCTACCACTTTCCCTCTGACGCCCGCATCAGTATTGATGTGGTGCTTTTTTGCAAAGGCGATGATACTCTCCGATAATTCCTGTATTTTTGATTCGTCATCAGTCATGTATTCTATTTCTGCAATTTGATAACCAAAATCCATACTATCCAAATCAATGTTAAAATTATTTTTCTTATACTTCTTGCGCGTAGTCGTTATAGCACAAAAAGGTTCGTATCTGCCTTGATTTAAAAAGTCGAATAGGGATGTATCAATACCTGACCGAAAATATTGTAAAATGTCTCTTTCATTATCCAATTCACGGTATTGGTCTGATACTCTATTTTTAATAGATTCGTTCATAGGAATCTTGAGCTCGAATTTCCCATCGCGCTCTCGGAGCCAAATATCGCTTTTGGTCAATGTAAAATCTGCATTGTCGTAATAGATATCGGTGAATTTTTTCTCACCTAAAAATTCTGCCTCATTAATGAGATTGTCTTTTTGATTTTCGGTAAGAATAAATTTCTTCTCTATCTCAATCATAAATTCAGTTGAGTAACGATAGCCGAATGATCGCTTAATCTCATGTCTCTTGGTTTATGGAAATAAAAACATTTTTCTATGGCAGATGATATATTCTCTGAAACAAAACAATGATCGTATCGATAGCCATCGCCTGTCCGACCCACCCAGCTATACTCTTTGGTATTTGGACTAATCACACGGAAAGCATCCCTGAATCGATTATTGATCAAACTCTTATAAAAATCATATTCCCATTTCTCAAAAAAAGAATAATGGGGATTGTGGTCTTGTTCAAGAACATTAAAATCGCCTAAAATAATACGAAATTCAGAACTTGGAGCGGACTTTAAAGCTTCAACTACATTTTTTAGAAAATCTTTTTTTCTTTTTATTTTCTTTATACTTTTATCCCTTGAAGGAACATATAATCCTATAATCTCTAAAATCCCATTGGGCAAAGATATTCTAGCCGATGCCGCGCGAAACGGCAAAGAACTTATATGATTTGAGAATGTGCTTTCTTCCACAGGATATTTACTGATCAACATTGTTCCATATTCTTTGCCCTCTATGTCCGGAGAAACGATATAATAACCGCTTTTCTGAAAATAATTTTTAATAAATAAACATCCTTCACTGTTTTTCGTTTCAGTAAGAACAAAAAAACTTTCTGGTCTATTCTCAAGCAATCTAACTTGTTTCTTTGCCCGCTCGATAGATGGGTTCCCAATGTTCCAGCAAAATAATGAAATATCTTTCATGTACTTCATTATAAAAAAAATCCCCACTAATAACA
>CAYVXI010000122.1:0-4536 GCA_964455595.1 uncultured Candidatus Saccharibacteria bacterium
GACTGACACCTATGTTCTTTCATGGGACAAAGACAAAACCGTTTTCGGGAAAACAAAGCTTTGGATATTTGAGCATTGGCAGTCTGATGAACGCACACAGATAAAAAAACAATTTCAGGAAAGTATTGCGCTTGCGCATAAAAACATTACCTTGGTCACTCCGTATCTCATGCCATTTCGATGGCTATCAGGTAGTTTGCACCAGGCGGTATTGCGAGGAGTAACTGTTGAAATATTACTCCCTGAATTCACCGACTATTGGACAATGGACCGTGTAAATTATTTTTATATGTACCACTTACAAAAATTAGGTATAGTATTTTATCTTTCAAAAGAGATGAATCATGCTAAAGCAATGCTGATAGACAACACAGAAGGTCTTGTTGGTTCGCACAATATCGACCCTCTTTCTTTTAAATTCAATATGGAAGTTGGAATGTTTTTCAAAAAAGAAAAAATGGTAAAAGAATTACGCTCTATTACAGAAGAATGGAGAAACAAATCTGTAGTATTTAATCCATCAACTCAAAAACCTCGTTTAATAGATTATATTGTTTCTCCTGTTATTCGTTTATTTCAAACAATACTTTAAAACAAGGTACTGGATTGCACATATTCTTTTTGCTATAGTAGAAAAATGACTAGAGCCTATTTCAACACTAATTCCCAGCCGCGTTTGCAGCTATTTTCTTTCAGCATGAGGCGCGACGAGGAAATTGTATACATATACTATGACAAGGAGCAACAAAATGATGGAAGAAAATAGCACAAACCCAAAGGGATACGGCCATTCTGCGTCGGATACTTTGTCGTCGCTCCTTGTCCCGACACAGAATGAACATGTATCGCGGCGAGAAGAAGTATTGAAACAGGCTCCCATACCAAATCACATTGTTATTATCCCTGACGGGAACCGGAGATGGGCAAAACAAAAAGGATTGCCTTCTTTTTTCGGCCACCGCGCAGGCGCGAAGGCGGGAGAAAAAATACTCAAAATGCTTTTGGACCTGCGCATCCCCTGCGTGACGTTCTGGGGCTCTTCCCTTTCCAATATCACCAAGCGCGCGCCCGAAGAGGTGAACGCGCTGTTTGCCGTTTACCAGAAACAATTCACCAAACTCGCGAAAGACAAACGGCTCGCAAAAAATAAAGTTAAAGTGGAGATTCTGGGACGCTGGCGCGAACTGTTCCCGGAAGAGACGAAAGAACCAATGGAGAAGGTGATTGAACAAACTAAAAGCCATACCAAAGCACAGCTTACATTTCTGATGGCATATAGTGGTACTGAAGAAATGATAGAGGCTATTCAAAAAATTACTGCACAAAAAATAAAAAATCCTGATTTAGATGTTGATGGCGACTTGCTGAAGAAAAACCTCTTTACTAAAAACTTACCTCCTGTTGACTTGGTTATTCGTACAGGCGGAGAACCCCATTGGTCAGACGGTCTTTTAATGTGGGACTGCGCAAACGCCCAAATGTACTTTGCAAAAACCCTTTGGCCTGATTTTTCTTCGGAAGAATGCCAAAAAGCGCTTGACTACTACGCTCGAACAGAGCGACGCATGGGAAAATAGGCAGAACTCATTTCCTTGTAAAAATGGGGGAAATAAGCTAGAGTGATAAAAGACATCCGCCTCATGGGTGGATTTATTCTACACTAAATACCCGTGGAGGCGTGGCTGAGCGGTTGAACCCCGCACCAGAGCTAAAAGCACGGTACGGGGCGAAGGGCACTGCTTGCCCCGTACAAAACGGAAGGGTGGCTGAGCGGTTGAAAGCGCGGCTCTCGAAAAGCCGTGGAGGAGCAATCCTCCCGCGAGTTCAAATCTCGCCCCTTCCGCTTTGTGCGGGAAGTTGAAATGCATCGGGAGAATCTTCCCTGTTTGTCCAAGAGCAAAGCGATTGGCGTACAAACAGCAATCCCGCCCCGAGCGGGGCTCCCGCCTCCGCCATTTTTTTTATTATGCCCACTACATCAGACACAATCGTTATTATCATCTTTAGTTTATTGTTGCTTGTTTTGATTGCGCAAAATATTGTGTTGAGACGGAAATTAAAAAATATTTTTCAAGGTGGCGGAAATACAAATCTGGAAAAAATATTAGAATTACAGATACAAAAAACTTCTACACTGGAACACGAAACAAAAGCACTGCATAACCATATTGTCCGCGTAGAAACACAGTTACAAACAGCTCTTCAAAAAGTAGCAGTAACAAGATTCAATTCATTTGATGAATCAAGCGCAAATCAAAGTTTTTCTATCGCAGCGTTGGATGCAAACAAAAATGGCTTTGTGTTAACGAATCTCCAGATGCGCGAAGGGACTCGTATTTACGCTAAATCAATAGAGAAAGGCACCCCTAAACATACATTATCTACAGAAGAAGAACAGGCAGTCAGTGAAGCTCTGGCGCAATAAATAACACAATGGCAAAGACAACCAAAACAACCAAACCTGAAATAAAAGAAACCGAGCGTCCGCCGGTGGTTGTTATTGTTGGTCACATCGACCACGGCAAAACAACACTGTTGGATTATATCCGCAAAACAAACGTTGCCGGAAGCGAATCAGGCGGGATTACCCAACATACTGCTGCGTACGAAATAGTGCACAATGGCAAAAAAATAACATTCATTGATACTCCCGGACATGAAGCGTTTTCTTCCATGCGTCAACGCGGTGCTACTATTGCTGATATCGCGGTACTGGTTATAGCCGCCGATGAAGGAATGAAACAACAAACAGAAGAAGCATTAACACAAATTTTAGAATCAGGCGCAACGTTGTTAGTTGCTATCAACAAAATAGACAAGCCAGAAGCAAACATCCAACGAGTAAAACAACAACTCGCAGAAAAAGGTATTTTACTTGAAGGCTGGGGTGGTACTGTTCTTACTTCAGAACTATCTGCTAAAAGCGGTAAAGGCGTTCCTGAGTTTTTGGATCTTATTCTCCTTGCTTCAGAAGTAGAAGAATTAAAAGCAGACCCAAAAATCCCCGCAACTGGGGTGGTGCTTGAAGCGCATAAAGATTCACGTATTGGAAATATTACTACCCTGCTTATTACCAATGGAGTGTTGCATCAAGGAGATTATGTAATATCTGAAAGCGTTATGGGAAAGATAAAGAGCATGACCGACACACAAGGAAAACGTATTTCTGAAGCATCGTTTTCCGCTCCTGTTATAATTACCGGTTTTGAAGACCTTCCTTCTTCAGGAAGCACATTCCAATCAACTATCGACAAAAAGGAAGCTGTGACATTAAAGACAGATAAACCGAAAGCAGGCACTCAACAGATTGCCGCCTCCACAGGTGAAGAAGGGAAACCGATATTGGGTGTTGTGGTTAAAAGTGATGCCTATGGCACCAGTGAAGCATTGGTAAAACTTATCAACGGCCTGCAATTTAATAATGTAAGCGTACGAATTTTAAGAAACGAAGTTGGTGATTTAAATGAAAGTGATGTATTGCTTGCAAAATCATCAAAAGCTATCATTGCAGCTTTTAAAATCAGCATACCCAATCCAATAGCAAAATTAGTTCAATTTTCAAATGTAAAGGTACTTTCTGCTGAAGTGGTATATGATTTAGTAAATGAAATTAAAGAAATGATGCGCGAATTATTACCACCCGAAATTACCCGTATCGATGTCGGAAAATTGAATGTCCTTGGTGTCTTTAAAATAGAACCTACGCGCATGATTGTTGGTGGTCGTATTACAGACGGCAAAATAAAAAAAGGTGCAAAAATTGACGTAAAACGCAGGGGAGTTCTTATCCTGTCTGGCAAAATAACACAATTACAGCACAATAAAAAAGACATGCCCGAAGTTTCGAGCGGAAATGAATGCGGTATTATGGTTATGCCATCCGTCCCCGCGGGAGATAAAAAAATTGAAGTGGGTGATGATATCTCTATTTATGAAGAAGAGGTAAAGAAAAAAGAATTAGTTGCACTGGAAATCCCCTCCCCAGAACCAGTTGAACCTGAAAACAATGCTTAGCCGAAAAAAAACAAGAGTTGAGCAGTTAAACGAACTCGTAAAAGAGGAGGTTTCGAAAATTATTCTACGTGAAGTAGATATAGACCGAAGCCTACTCCTGACCATCACTAACGTTAAAGCAACAAGTAACTTTAAAAGTGCTACATTGTTTTTTATGGTGCTTGATAAAACACGGGAAGAGGAAGCTCTTGATACTCTGCAAAAAAACACATACGATATACAGTATAGGCTCAACCGGACTTTGCGCATGCACCCTATCCCTAAAATAAAATTTGCTGTGGACGTACAAGGAGAAAAGGAATTGCGTCTTGAAAAATTACTGACTAATGTAGAAAAAGAAATGGGTGGGGAAAAAGAAAAGTAGAGTGCATGGCCTCATGGCGGAGTGGTTTACGCAACGGTCTGCCCCGCATAAAAATTTTGGCGCTGTACCCGAGTGGTTAAGGGAGCAGTCTGCAAAACTGCGATTCGGCGGTTCGATTCCGCCCAGCGCCTCAAAGCCAAAATGTTATACGGGATTGC
>CAYVXI010000123.1:0-7719 GCA_964455595.1 uncultured Candidatus Saccharibacteria bacterium
GCTCTTTCTCAAATAGGACAACGAGCAAAAACATATTTCGTTGCGCCAGACATACAAAACAGTGAAATTAAAATTTCTAGCCAATCAACAACGTATGCGGAAATCGGTTCGTACATCACTCAAATGGCGCAAGCAGCAAAACCAATCGATTCTTTAACACAGCTACAGAAATCTGAAATAACTATCATTCAAGACACTGTTACAAACAAAGACTATTCGGAAATAAAAATTATTATAGCTTCTACACAGCAGAACATTACGGATATGAAAAACGTGATGGCGCCAAAAGATTTTTTGGAAATTCACAAAAGATATATTTCTTTATTAGAACTTGATAAAAAAATATTAGAAGCTGTACAGAATATGGAAGTTGACCCCGCAACAGCAACGGCGGGATTAGAAGTGTACCCAAAAATGATAGATGCGATGCACACACTTTCCGATGATCTTCTCGAAAAAATTCAAAGCTATCAGAACTAAATGCTCAATATTCTCTCAAAATCGGTTTCCGGACTTCTTGTCACTATAATAATTGCAAACTCTTTTATGTTTGCAATATTGTTTCAACCAAAACAGGCAAAAGCACAATTTACCGACCCCATAAATGCTGTTTTACAACCACTCCAATACAGCCTTCAATTTGCGGATTCAGCTTTCGAAAAAACGAAAACAGCAAAAGATACAGCCGTACAGACGAAAACCGGCCTCTTTGAAGTATGGAACCAATTCCGGAAAAACGATGGCATCATCGCCGGGATTGTAAAAAGCCTTCTGCTGATGACGATGCATCAGGTGCTTGCAAAAATCACCAACGACACTGTTGCGTGGATAAATGGTGGTGGAAAAGGGAAGATTCGTATCCTGCAAGACCCAGGGAAATTTCTTAGTGACGCCATAGATGAAGCAGGGGGGGTGCTGGCAGGGCAAATACTTGGCGTAGACCCGGCAAGCTTATGTAATGCGGACTATTTGAAATATACATTAAAGGCGGAGTTGACGGGGCCATATGCTGTGCCAACATTTAATGAAAAAGTGGCGTGTACATTTTCTGGTGCGGCAAATGGTTTGCGTAAATTCCAGGAAGATTTTACTAACGGCGGATGGACATCTTTTATTGAACTTTTGGACAAGCCAAACAATCAGATGGGCCAAAGAATGATTGTTACTGAAGAATTAGATAAGTTAAAAACAGACAGTGCGGCATTGGCATCGGGCAACATTGCCAGAAACGGGGGGTATCTTGACCAGGAAAAATGTACCATTACCAAACTCCCTGGTTGGTTAGATAAAAATAGTCCCGCATATGACGCAAGCGCGCCAACAGTTGCGCTTGAAGAAAAAATGGATGATGTAATAAAACGGAACTATTCTGATTATACCGAAACACAATTCCGAACTCTTTGGAAATCATGGGGAGGCGATTTTAATTGTAAAATAACTACCCCCGCTCAAAACATTAAAACAATAGCCGATAAAGCACTCCAGGCTCCTTTAGACTCCATCAATGGTTGGATTAACGGTCTTACTTCTGGTCTTGGCACAGACGCTTCAAGCGTTCTTACGCCATATCTTACTGCGATAGGAAACGCGACCATGAATCAGATTTTGAAAAAAGAAAAGGGTCTCATTACCGATTTCCTTGCTCAACAATCAAAGCCACGACAAATTCGAAGACAGCCAACAAACACTCTGCAACAAAACGCGCAGATATCACAATCAACCGTTACGTTAGTTGGTTCTGCAAAAGATTTTCGGTCGTTCCTGCTTGCTTCGGCGCTGGAATTCAGCCAATTCATTACCACCACGGGTAAATTTATCAATGAACAAGATATTTTAGGTTATCAGGCAATAAACAGATATAACTACGATGCCAACGGAGCTGCCTCTGGAAAAACATGGGATAGCCTTTCCATGCGTGGACAAATTGGCCCGGGAGATCAAGGAAGTCAACCTGAAACAACATATCGAAGCAATGCTTCTTGTAATGTTTCTGAACCTGGTGACAGTATTTGTAAACCAAGTACAAGCTTGGTTGCAGCTGATGACAAAGGAATTCCTAATCCAAACTTCTTTACACAAACCGCAGGGAGAGTGTTTTTTGAAGAAGCAAAATGGTGTGGCGCGTATTTTCAAACACTTCCCACCACAACCGTCCCGCCAAGCATTGTGGCAACAAGCCCCGCAGCAAACCCTATTCCTATTGCAAATCAACTTGGTGGGGGGTGTGGTACTGGCGTAATCACAACTGTATACAACAGGGCAACGGGTGCGAACGTACAGGTTTGTGCTGCCACTGTTGTAGGAATATCCTATACATGTCCTGCGGGGCAAAGCGTTATAGGAAAAGCGTGTTCACCAAACAGCATAACGCCTCTACCAGCAGGGTGTCCTTTAGCTGTAATCGTTAACAACGGTATCTGGGGGAATAAAACTTATTGCGCTCCATTGCCTACAGTCCCCATTACACTTACAACGTGCCCAACTTCTCCTATTCCTGGAGCAACGTCGGTGTGTACTGACCCTTCTTCGTGGGTACAGTATCAAGTGGGTGGTGCTACCGTTATGGCAACACGACTAATTGGTTATGACGATGCTGGAAACAGCACATCAACAGAGACAATGATTGACCGTGTTGTACGCCAAAATATTGTGGGTCCATTGGGCATCAATGGAATTCCGGGGCCTATTGCGGGAGGACTTACCCCCTCTGCTGTTAATTTTACCGAAACAATCATTAACACCGGCAGAAACGAAAACCAAAATGGTGGGACCGATTCCGTTTTACAATCACTCGAATTTGGAAGTGCCGCTGAATTACAAGCATTATTTGAAATGCGTCCTAATTTTGTTACCGGAATCAGTTCTGGGGGGAACCTTCCTCAAGGACTTGCACAAACAACAACCGCACGAACAGGAACACAGACGTTTGTTTTCGGCGGATACGGGAAGTTTGGATTCTCGAACAATATATATAACAGCACGGGGGGGTATGTGGGCGTAATGCCTGATGCGCTTGCGGGAGCCGCGGCGGTGTATTATCCGCCTAATGGAAGAATATATATCTTTGGTGGTTTTAATGAAAGTGGTTTGTCTGACAAAATATACGAATATGATCCCGTGCGGAATCAATTTCGTACGATGTCCGCGCACCTTACCTCTCCTTCATTCGGATTTTCTGCGGCATATTTTCCAAACAACCAACGCATCTATTTATTTGGTGGCATTCACCAGGGTGTTATATCAAAGCAGATTTTTGAATACAACCAGACCACCGATACGCTTTCGTTGAAAAACACAACGCTCCCTACTCCATTGGCTTTTTCTGGTGCCGCAACAGTAAAAGTTGGGACACAAAATTCTATTATTATTGCGGGGGGCGAATATGGTCCGTCTGTATTTTCTAGCGATATTTACCAATACAATCCGCTTTCTCCAGATTCTTCCGCATTAACACCAAAATCAAGACACCTATCTAATGTCGTTGCTTTTCCAGTTGTTACTAACGACCCAGCAGATCCTGCTCAAGTAAAAATTTCTGGTGGACAAAACGGGACCGGATATTCACCGCTCTCTTGGACTTACAATGCGGGTACAGACGGCATTTCCGCGCCAAACTTTTCTACATCTTCTGTAAGTAAGGCGGGTGGGAATGGTACCACTGATGTGTATGGTGGCGTCTCCCCATGGGGAATATCAACAAATCCTGGTGTAAAAATATATCCAGAAGGCGATATTTATCTCATTCCTGGCAAGTTCCAATCGTATCCTCCATTACCGCCAGCTCCTTCTACCATGTCGCCTTTAGACATAGCACAATACAAAAATGATTATGATTCTAGTATGGCTGTTACCTCTGGAGTACGTGCTATCTCATCTACGGAAACATTTTATCAAAAATACCAGAGTCCAAAACTGGAAGGCGCTTCCGCGTTCCTTTTAAATCATCGCCAATCTATTGACTATGCTGATCCCACGGGAACAATTATTGACCCTGTTGTTCTGCGGAAGGTAAACGATAATCCAAATCAAACGCATTTGTCACCCCCTTTCTACCCGGAACTGTATGAAAAAGCGCAAGAACTAATGGAAAAGATACGTCTCATTAATGGATATAATAATGAAGACCCTAATAGGTGTTCCGACGGCCGAGGAAATAAGTGGCCAAATTATTATCAAGCGTCACTTGCCGACCAGTTAGGCGCGGTACCAGACGACAATCCTGCAGACAATAACCCCACAAGTCCTAGCTATCAAGGCAGCTCTGTCTGTGAAGGATATAAAGGATCCATAAACGACGTGCTTACACGGTATAACGGCATGTCTGATATATATCAGAAGCTTTTTGCCGGACTGCACGATGAAAATTCACTGGAAAGCGTAGACAAAGATTTGAAAATATTAAGCCCCGAGGAAACAAATATTCGTATAGCTCTTATTGGTAGCCGTTGTCCCATTACTCAACCTAGCCTAACGTCTTCATCTGCTGATTTGGTTGAAAAATGCCCTGTTCTTTCATCGGGAGAGTATAATATGTCGCGCCGTTTCATTTTTCAACCTGACGACACAACAATAAATCCCACGGGACTGACAACCGGTTTTGCCACCAATCCATTCTCCGGCAAGAAAAGTACTGCTCTTGCGGGCGTGTTGAATTTAGAAGAAATGACAACACAATTACAAACATTACCACCAGACAAGAATATCATTCAGCTCATCCGTCTACGGCAAATAGTAGAACAATTACAAATCAAACCTCAACCCATTCTCAAGCCTGATAAATCAAACGACTTTATTTATCCGGACCCACTTACAGGCGTGGACACTATACAGGTCTCGCTTCCCGGATACGAAAAAATTCAGGACTGGTTGAACGCAACATCTACTCCATCGGGGGCTCCATTGGTAAATCAAGACATTCAAGATCTTATTTCGTCATACGGCTACACCACCGCCAAAGAAGCATACCCGCAAATCTCCCAAGAGCTTGATAACATCTTCCCTACCATCACCAGCCAAGTTGCCGACAAGATGAAAGAGGTATTCTTGAAAAGAATGGAACTTAAGCTGGAAGAAGCGCAAGCCAATGCCCAGCACCGCCTAGAGAAATTTGTCACATACACCAGAGATATGAATCCGCTGGTAAAGTATGAAGCAAAAGGAAGTGAGGGAGCACAATTGAAACGATTTGTTGATGATTTTATCCAAATTGGTTTTGATGATTATGTTCTGCAAATAGATGCCACAGAAGTGTTTAGAAACGGCGGAAAAAAGATAGATGACTTTTTAGGAAGAAAATCTGACGGGACAACGCTAGGTTTAACAAACGACCAACGAAACGGGATTATTGGTTCTGCTATATACAAAATACGTACAATGGCAAAATTCACCGGAATAGACGTAAGCTCTGATGATTTTTCTAACAGACTGTCACACTATACACAACAAAGCGGGTCTACAGAAGCGGAGAAATTTGCTGACCTAGATTCACGGGTGAGAGATGCATTGCGTGATGTTGCAATGTATTATCAAGGTATTTTTAATCAAACTGATGCATCGCTAACAGACAAAGAAAGAACTTTAATACCTAAACCAGGATCTTTTGGTTGTAAATTAGATGATAGCACTTCCAGTTATTACTGCGACCTGACAACAACCAGTGGCGGTATATACGGTGGTCCTTCTCGTATCTATAAAGATGTAAAGACACAGTTAGCAAGCTTGAGTGAAAACTTTGGTGACATGGTTGATGAAATATCAAAAATTAGAGACGAATTCCAGACAGCCATGACCGATGCGCAAACAAAAAAACAAGACATGAACGACATAACACAGCTTTTTTCCGCTATGAAAGACGACTACAACCAAGCAAACGCATGCTTTGGATTACAAAACCCTCAAAGCGCTCGATGGCAACCAAGTAAAGACGTGTTACTAATCTTCGGCGCGGTTCTGGGTGGAATCTCGCTTCTAGCCCTGAACGCGCTGACGGGGGGGGCGATTATAAATTCAATCGCTGGATTCTTTGGGTTTGGAAAGGGTGCTAAAAGAGCTGCTGAAGAAGCACAGAGACGATGGCAGAGAGCGGTTGATAGCTGTAAGAACGGTTTTATAAATTACAACAAACACCTTGGGCAAGTTGCTGACCAATTCCTATGCGGAAAAATAAATCCTTTATATCAAGATAAATAAAACATGAAATTGTGGATTTCTAACATTTTTCGAACACGTAAAAAATATGTCGCTCTGGCGGTTCTTTTGGTCGTCGGATTTTCTCTGATTCCTGTTCATGGCGCGAATGCGTGGCAGTGGTTAGATACATTTAGTGGGGGTGTCTCCGCGATTTTCACGAGTATTCTATACTATCTGTTTCTTGTACCTATAGGATGGGCGCTTGCGGCGGCGGGGACGTTTGTCGATCTGACAATACAACCGACCGCCCTCACAACACATCCGTTTGTGCAGAAAGGGTTTGAAATCACGCGCGACTTTGCCAATATGTTTTTCATTCTTATATTGCTCGGTATCGCGCTTGACTTCATCATGTTCAATTCATTCAAGGTGAAACAAATGCTTCCACGATTAATCTTAATTGCCTTATTAATTAACTTTAGTTTGCCTATTGCGGGAGTTTTTCTAGACTTTGCCAATGTATTCGCCACGTTCTTTCTCGATCAAATAAGGTCGTGTGTCGGTCCAAAATGTACTTTCACTACAGTAATGGCAAACAATCTTGATCTCGCTCACCTTTTCACTAACGACGGCGGCACAATTACAGCTGCGCAAGAAGGCAGCGTTTCGAACAGCGGGCTTATTGACGTTATCTTTGCCATCTTCTTTATGGCGGGAACAACATTCATACTCTTTGCGCTGGGGCTTATGTTTTTGATCAGAACGGGATATCTATATTTTCTCCTTATCATCCTTCCTGTTGCCCTAGTGCTGTCTGCTTTTCCGCCTACAGCAAGCCACTGGAACAAGTGGACTTCCAGCTTTATAAAATGGACTATGTTCGCCCCCATCGCCATGTTCTTCCTGTATCTTTCATTGGTCTTATTCCAGGGGAATGTCAATGAGGGGGCGCTAAAGGCTTTAGAAGGAAAGCCCAATCAAGGATTCTTCGGACAGATTTATACTTACATCTCTTTATGGGTGTTTATGCTGGGAAGTTTGGTTGTGGGGCAACAGATGGGGATTGGTCTTGCCGGTTCTGCAATGGGTGTGTTTTCCAAAACCGGCAAATGGGCGAAGGGGAAGCTTTCGAACTACGGCAGACAAGGGTTGGAAAAAGCTGGGGTTGCGGGCGGACTCGAAAAAGTGGCACAATGGGCAGGAAAAGCTCCTATTGTGGGTGGTTTTGGGGCAAGAATAATAGGTGGGGCCGCATCAAATCTCCGTCAGGCAAAACGTGAAGAGGCAGAGCTTTCTAAAGGTGAGAGGGACATGATTGAAAACGACTCTCCGGAACAGGTAACGTCAATGATTGAGGCGTACAGCAAAGGAACATCTGCCCAAAGAGCAAAAGCGGGAAAAATGATTTCGCTTGCGGAAAGAAAAGAGAAACTTAAAGTTATGAAAGACGGGGTTATTGATCGACCTGGAACGCGCGATTTAAAACGAAAACTTCGTGAAAAAGCAAAATCAATCGGCGATTTTGCAACAATGAAAACAATCGACCAATCGGACTTCGTTATAGGAAAGGAGGCTATCAATGAGAAATAT
>CAYVXI010000124.1:0-6789 GCA_964455595.1 uncultured Candidatus Saccharibacteria bacterium
GGAATAAAAGGAATGCCTTGTTCGGCAACCACCTGATAGAGAAACATTTTGACCGCTGTAGACATGTCCAAGCCAAGCGCTGAAAGAACCTTGCTCGCTTTTGCCTTTATTTCCTTCTCAAGCCGCACATTGACTGTTGTATTCATATTGTTTTCAGTATATACGTTGTGCGCACGCTGTCAATACGCATCTAAAACTTCGTATATGTATTCTCATTCCGCCGTTCAATGGCAAGGATTGATATATCCCCACCGCCATCACGGTAGATAATCCTTATGTTTCCTTTGCGAACACGAAAAATATCTTTTCGTGCTTTCAGCTTTTTCACCTCCACGCCCTTCATATCCTTTCGCAAAATCTTTTCCAATATTTCCCGAACCCGTGCGCGCTCTTTTGGAGAAAGCTTCAGAAGCTCCTTTTCGATTCTGTCCATATCTAAAGGCGAGATAACAACTCACTAATGGGAACTCCTCCCTTTTTAACGCGGGTAAAATCAATCACCGATTCCCACTGGCCACCGTCCTCGTCCGGAGAAGAAATCTTAAACACAGGTTGCGACCGGCGCACCACGACAAAAGACTTCCCTTTGCTTACCTGGGTAATATAGCTTTCAATATTTTCCCTCAATTCCTTGAGTCCGACAATGGATGTTTTCATATATAAAGTTTATCTTAAGATAATCTTTAAGTCAAACCACTTTTTATACAACCTCCTTAAGAAGATTATTCACATATTTCATTGAAGCGTCGTCTGTTAACACCACATCAAATACTTTTGTATAATGCGCAAGGTTTTGGTCAACTTTATCATTTAAAAAACCAATGGTTATTAGATTCTCGTAATCAAACCCCTGTACCATCCCAATATCATGAACTCCATCGCCAAGCAATATAACATTCTTTCTGTTGCGAACCGCATCAAACGCCGGATAATTCTGAATAGCAGTTTCATATTTATTCAGCGCATGAATAATTGGCTCACGTACCCCTATCGCCTTTCCTTTATCGTCCCATTCATATTCATTACAGATGATATGCACATTATCGTATAGCTTGCCTGCTTGTTTTAGATAAAGCGCAATACTATCAGAACCAAGACCGCTCGATGACATTATGACAAGAGGAATATTATGCTCGTATAGAAAATCGGCAAACACCTCAAAACCCTCTCTAAGTTTTACCCTCCCAGAAGCCACTGCTTTTTCAAGATCGTTTTTTGAAAGCCCTGAATCAATCAGAAGTTTAAAATGCGTACGCCACCATTGCTCCATAGCTTTCTCTTTTTCTGATCGCGAAACATTTGGGTCAATTTCAATTGGGTGATATGTATCAAAAAGCGCATGAGCTTTTTCTGCATAGTCAAGAGTAAGATAATTGCCATCGCGCAGAATAGATATAAGTGATGGCACGCTTTTTCCATCAACAAACGCTGTAGTAAGAGTTCTATCAAAATCTGCTAAAACATGAAGTGTATTTAACCCTCCTTGTTTTATATTTTTCTTTATTTCTTCGAATTTTACACTATCTTGAATTATAATATCCTTTTGCATTTTATTTTTGATGAATAATTTTAGGCAAGTGCAGAACACAAATAGTTAATCTATTTCCCTGCTTGCTCGTCTGCCCTTTCGTACCTTCCATTCAGTCATTTTTCCTGCTTTGCGTTCAATAAGTGATGCGTGACGAATATATTTTTTATTTTCTTGTGGAATAATTTTAAAATGAGGGGATTCATCAAGCGCCTGTGCAATATCCCATAAATTTTCTTCGGAGGTAATCCACGCAACACCGAATTTTTTTAATGAAAATGGACGCGAATATGATCGTAATGTTTTCTTTCCATTTGTGAATAAAAAATATTCATGGAAATAAGAAAGAGCCAATTCACGAATAGTTCGATAAATAGGGTCTCGAAAACGTAAAACAGGATGATTGGTTTTACTTATAGCGCCCCAATAACCGTTTTTTTGATACAAAGCAACAACGTGGTCCATATCGCTGTTTACTGCTTTAAGATCAAGAAGAAGCGGTCGCTGTCCGTGATACCACAATGCTGTTGCCGCAAGAAAAGCGCCTTCTATACACAACGCTTTATTTTTGCGCAAAACCATGCGCGGAGAATAGCACGTGTCGCATAGTGAAGCATAATAATTTTGAGGAATGGTATCAAGATAATCTTGAATACTATGCGGTGTCCGAAGTTTTTTAAAAATCGCTTGTTCTTTGGAAGAAAGTTCAAACATATATTCAAGTATGACAGAATTTTTAAAAAAACAAAACGGTTACTTGTCTATACGTATAATCAGGGTGTGTTTATTTCTTCTTCGCTTTCTGTCTCCATTCTTTTATTTTTTTATGGTCACCCGAAAGCAATACAGGCGGGACGGTGCGCTTTTTTTTATCAATAATCATTGTTTCGGGGCGGGTATACACGGGCACGCCGACATTAAGGCGATTTTCTTCCAAAGATTCTTCTTTGCCCAATACACCAGAAATTTGGCGCGCAACAGAATCTATAATAACCATCGCGGGTAATTCCCCTCCTGTTAAAACATAATCACCAATAGACAGTTCTTCATCGGCAACATATTTAGCCACCCGTTCGTCCACCCCTTCGTATCTGCCACATACAAAAACGAGCTGACTATATTTACTTAATCGCTTTGCAATTTTTGTATCGAATTTTTTACCACCAGCAGAAAGCAAAATAACTCTGGAATTCTTTTTTGCAATTTTCTTTACTGCTTTATATATAGGTTCGGCTTTCAACACCATTCCTGGACCACCACCATATTGCCTGTCATCTACTTTGTTGTGCCGTTCTTTTGAATACATACGTAAATCGTGTGTTTGTATTTTTAACAGTTTTTTTTCTTGCGCGCGTTTTAACATAGATTCGCTTATATACGAATCTAACATGGTAGGAAAAATAGTAATGACATCAAAACGAATCATAACGTACTGTAATATTATACAAAAACCCCGAACGAGTCGGGGTTTTTGTTCGAAAATAAATTTATATCTTTAGATCGCCCAGGACATCGTCTACTGTCTTGTCCTTTGCCGGTTTTCCTGAATTCCCTGAAACGGGAGCAGGACTTTCAGAACTCTCATGACTTTCATGAATCCGGGTTGAACCTTCCGGCTCTTCAATCTTCAGATTAACTCTCGCGTTGTTTTTAGCTCCTACAATACGCAACAAAGTTCTGATAGCTTTCGCTGTTGAACCCTGGCGACCAATGATTGAGCCCATATCTTCTGGAGCGACGCGTAATGTCAATAAGACACCCATCTCGTCTACCTTTCGGTCTACTTGTACTCCATCTGGGTTCATCACCAATGATTTAGTAAGAACTTCCAAGAATGCCTGATCTGCGTGAATTTCCATAGTCTTCAATATCTATATGTCTTTCTTAAAAGTATATCGACCTTTCCGTTATCTTGTGCATATGCACTTCTTCCAGTATACCGTTTTAAGTATTTGTCCGTCAATTATTTTTCTTCTGTTGTTTCTTCAGTCTTTTCTACTGGTGCTACTGCAACCTCTGGAGCTTCAGCAACCTCTTCTTTCTTTACTTCTGCTTCTGGTTCTTTAGCTTCAAGTACTTCTTCAACTTTCTTAACTTTTTCTACTTTTTCTACTTTTTCTACCTTCTTAACCTCAGCGGGTTTTTTTACTTCTTCTACTACGGGTTTCGCTGGTACAATTTTATGTTTAGCGATTTTTGTTCCTTCGATTATCTTTTCACTGATAAGGAGATTAGTAACAGTGTCTGAAAGTTTTGCTCCTTTAGAGATCCAATACGTGATACGTTCTGCTACCAAAGATTTTGTCTTGGCGCGTGAATCGTAGTTCCCCAAAAGTTCAATAAACTTTCCTTTGGGTGAGGTAGTCTTTTCAGTAAGAACAACTCTATAATGAGGTTCTTTTTTCTTTCCTACTCGTTGTAAGCGTATCATTAACATAAGAAATAGTGTATATTAATTTTTCTTTTTAGTCAACCCCATTACAATCCTACCCACGCTTTTCTCGTATTCTGATAGAGACAGGCGAAGCCGCTTCGCTTGAAGATTCCCTGGAACAAAAAATGTCACATTGGGATTGTAACGGGGTCAATAGTTTTATTCTTAATGTCAATAAGAAACGTTGTGGGGAGAGGCACCGGATGAATAGGAATATTCTCACTTTTGTAAAAACCGCGCCAATACCACCAATCAAACAATATTAAACTTCCGTAGATAAGCACAAGTATTGCCGTGATTGCGATAAGGACAATCACCATGCGTCGCGGATTATTCCTTAAAAAATACGACGCAATCAAAAAAACGCCACCGAAAAACAATATAAGATACGTCACCATCTCCGAATAAATCGCCTGACTAATATATACGCAAACATGACTATCGCAAGAATCAAAAGCGCCGCGCTCCACAATGCGTTGTACGCGCCGTATTCGTCCGGTAAAGGCCCCGCTGGTTTTTTCAGGAGCGTGCCACCGGGACCGAGCATCTTCAAATCCTCATCCGCCTGCGCGAGGAGCTTTGTTCTTTGACATATATTTGTTCCCAGCCCGGTCTGATAATCCCCGGAAGCGTCATACGCGTAAACAAGATATTTTTCTCCCGTTTGAAAAGCAAAACCGCAATCGCCGTCGTCTCTTCCTGTCGCCACGGTAACAGCGCCGGCAACGGCTCCTTTCCATGTTTCCCCCACTTGGATAGTCGCTTCACGGCGAGAAAAATTCACACCAAGAAATCCTTCCTTATCCTGTATCGACAAAACGGTTCCCGAAAATACCGCTTTCGCCTGATTGAAAGAATCTTTTTGGGATATATCGGCAACACAACTGCAGGCAAAAACAGCGTTAGGCAGAAAAAAAACAGTGCCAAAAAAAACAATCGCTATGATTCCTAAAATAAAGATTCTACCAAATTGAGTCATAACATTTCAAACGCGAAGGGTTAGATATATATAATAAACTATCGCACCATCTCTGTCGCCACTTCGAATTTCAAAGAGAGGAGCTTGGAAACGCCTTCTTCTTGCATAGTTACACCATACAATACGTCTGATTGACGCATTGTTTCGCGGTTATGCGTGATAATTATGAATTGTGTGTGTTGCTTTAACTCTCTTAAAATATCGCCAAAACGAAGCGAATTAGCCTCATCCAACGGCGCATCTATCTCGTCCAACACCAAAAATGGTGGTGGTGAAGTAGATACCAAAGCAAAAAGTAGTGCCAACGAAGTCAGTGTCCTTTCCCCGCCTGAAAGCATCGCCAAATCTGATACTTTTTTCTTCGGCAACGACACAGCAACATCAACACCATAATCATCCTTAACAATTTCTGTTTCTCCGTCTTCGGTTTCTCTGGTGTTTTCAATAACCTCCAAATGAGCAGAACCTCCTTGGAAAAGTGTTTTGAAATACGAGTTGAAGTTTTTGTTGATATTTACAAATGCTGTCTTGAATCGTTCTGTAATAAGTCCTTCCAGTTCGGAAACTATTTTCTGCAAAGATTCAATCGCACCGGTAAGGTCTTCCGATTCTTTCGTAAGAAAATCATATCGCTTCTGAGTGTCTTCGTATTCTTGATTAATATTTGTATCAATAAGGTCAACATTCTCCAGTTTTAATTTGATGCGTTCAATGGCGCGATGTATCTCTTCATCTGCCTGTGTATGCAAAATAGAATCATCATCTATGGGGAAAAATATTCCCTGTCCTTTTAAGGATTCAATTTCTTTATTCAACATTTCTTTTTCTGTATGCACTTCGCCCATTTCCCTATCAAACGTAGCAAAACGACGGCGCGTCTCTTCTAATTGAAATTCAAAATCTTTAAGTTTATTGCGCAACTCGTACACATTTTCTCTTTGTGCAGAATGCGCAGAATTAATTTTTCGAACCTCTTCTTTTGCAGATTGCATCTTTTCATCAGATGATTTCAATAATTCCTGCAGTTCGCGTTTTTTATTTTCTAATTCAGTGATTTCGTTGTGTGACGAAGTGTCTTGTTCTGGTTTATTTACTGTTCCTGTAGATATTTTATTCTCTCGTATGTTTTTTAATACACCAGAAAACGCTTCGGTAAATGCAGTAACTTTCTCCGCAAGTGCCTCATACGTAGTACATGTTTTGCACTCATCCAAAACCATATTCAATGATTCTAGTTTTTCTTTAACATATACCATTGTTAGCACAGCTTCACGTACCGCTTCTGGTCTTCGTTGTGCAGACAATGCAAGCATGCCTTCCATTTTGCCGACTTCCCTAGAAAGTCCATTTCGCTCTTCTTCTAAAGCAACTAGTGATTGTTCTAGCTTTGAAATATCACTAAATGCATTCTGCATGCCACCTTGGCGCTCTTCAATTTCTTTTTTTGTTGCACTGATAACGTTTTGTAATGTATCAACTGTTTCTTGTTTCGCATCAGCTTCTTTTTGTAACTGATGTTCTTTGCGTTCTAATTCTTTTACTTGTTTGTGTAAATAATGACTTTCCATCTCACACAACTTCTGCTCTAAAAGATGACGCTCTTCAATTTTTTCTACCTGTTTTTTTAAAAACTTCAGATGCGGTTCTATTTCGCGAATAATCGCTTGCGCATTGGTTAAATTTGTTTGTGTTTGTGCAAGTTTAGATAATGATTCAGATTTCTTCATCTGATATTCTTTCAGACCCAATGCTTCAAAAATAATCTCTCTGCGTTCTTTAGGAGAAGAAGACAATATTGCATCACCCATTCCTTGGTTAATAATGGTATACCCCTTCAACCCCAAATGC
>CAYVXI010000125.1:0-2531 GCA_964455595.1 uncultured Candidatus Saccharibacteria bacterium
TATTTCATGCGATGAAAGACCCGTCCCACAGCGAACGCAAAAAGGCATCACCTTATAATTTTCTTCGAATAATCCTTTTTCATAAATACGTTTAATAATCCACCACAGTGTTTCGATGTAGTTGTTTTCATAGGTGATGTACGGATGCTCCATATCCAGCCATAACCCGACGCGACGCGTCATTTTTTCCCATTCTCCTTTGTATTTCCACACCGATTCTTTGCAGAGCTTGTTGAATTCGGCCACGCCGAATTTTTCAATATCTGCCTTGGACGTAAATCCCAGCTTCTTTTCTATTTCTATTTCTACGGGCAACCCATGCGTGTCCCATCCGGCTTTACGCGGTACAAAATATCCTTGCATTGATTTGTAGCGTACGAACAGGTCTTTGAATGTGCGTCCCAGCACATGCCCCGGGTGCGGCATGCCGTTTGCTGTTGGAGGTCCTTCATAAAAAACAAAGCGCTTGCCTTTGGCGCGCGCTTTCAATACTTTCGCTAGAATGTTTTCTTTTTCCCACTGCGCAAGCACCGCTTCTTCAGCAAGAGCTATTTTTGACTTTTCTTTCTGATTATCTCCTTCCATAGTAAAGGTATCTTATCGCGAAAACACGCATACAGTCAAAGTAAAATATATCCTGCCTCACTCTCATAACCCTTTCACGCCCCCCATGTCGTTATTCGCGCGATAGCTGGAATAACGACATGGGTATGCTCGTCACTGCATTCGCATCTCCCCTAAGACACTTTGAATTTCTTTTGCAAATCAAGATCAATATCCGTTTCCTGCGCCACCACAAACCGCACATAGGGCTGTATCTCAAATAGCTCTGCGAAAAATTCAATTTCATCCCTGCAGGGGTACGGATAAATAAAAACGCTTTTCTGCATTTGTAAGAACCCGATGCTCTTTAACTTCCCTGTAAGCGCATCCCTCCCTTTTTTGTGCCGCTCGGGAATATCAAAGAGCACCATTCTCCACAAACGATCCCACTGCTTCGGCTTTGCGATGCAGATGTTATTCGGGTCGTATCGCAATGCGCGCCGTTTCCCCTGCTCGCTTAACACCAGCGTCACCGTTCCGTCTTTGTGCTCCTTGTAATCCACTAGTTTTGACTGATACAACCGCCGAATGGCATCCCGCAGACTCCGCTGATTTATATCCTGCCATGCCTTCACCGCAGATTTGATAATACTGATAGACTTGTCCGGCCGGCGGCTGAACGCAAGCACAGAACCGGCAAGCAACAACACCAGCGCCTTTTGCGCCACCGGTCCCATCTTCTCTCTTTTTTTGGTATGCAGAGCGGACATGAGCAATATGGTTTTATCTGATTCCGACAGATTCCGAATATCATGTCGTTATTCCAGCTATCGCGCGAATAACGACATGATATTATTATAGCATAATCCTTGATGACGATACAGAAAAAGAGTGCCGTAAAAGCGGTCGTTTTATCGCGAAAACCCGCATATAGTCAAAAAAACCCGCCGAGCATATCGGGAGTTTTTTGAGATCAAAATATATAAAGTCTAAAACATTTTCCACACACTACACATCATCCCTTGCTTTTCAGACGATGGGTTCACACACTGACATGAAGTCCGAGACTATTACAAAGGTGGGGCGGCAGACGGGGTGTCGCAAAAAATTTAAACCCTTCTCTAAAACTTGAAACCACGTTAATTGGCGACGTTTCTCAGACTTTTTCTGATGCTTTATACCTCGAATATAGCAACAAAAAACATTGAGCTAAAATGATATCTTATTATTTATTTTTTTTAACTACACCCCTAATAAAGTTATGAAATGGTGTCAGCATCTCTTGATGAACATATCCTTCACAATTTCCTCTAGCCTGGCCAGAGAAAGTATCAAAAAAGGTATTAAAAACCTTAATGTCAGCTTCTGGTGTATGCACAGTGAGCTCCGCACTCCCATTTCTCCTTGGAGTACACTTGAATGAAAATTCCCAACCCTCGGGGATGCTGAAACCTTCCAATTCCTTCGCTACGAGAGTCAATCCTTCTGCGTAACTATAACCTTCTCCTGCGCTGAAATCTGCTTTACGTAAGGTGGCTGCAGCATCATTTATTTCAACAATGCGCTCATTAACAACCGTACGCGATTTTTCGAGTTCATGCCCAACTTCATATTTCTGTTTCTCTGTCACCAACAAATTCTCTTTCTCCCCCTCCTCACTCACTTCATACTCTGCGCCATCTTTCAAAAGTTCTGCGTCAGAAATCGTGCGGGATTTTTCGAGTTCTACAATTTCCTCGGGCGTGTATTCTTCTGGTTCTTCAATGCTCATAATTTTGTATTAAGCTTTTCTCTATAAGCTAATGAAGCTGAAAGTTAAAAGCTGTTAATAATCTTACCTGTATTCTACCACCCCCCGCTATTCCTTGTAAAGCCATATTGCCCACAGCCCCCATGTTTAGAGGTTGAACCTCTAAACATTGAAAAGGGCGCAACACAACCGCAAATGTTGCATTTTTTGAAAAAAAGGTATTAAAAAACACCCTTCG
>CAYVXI010000126.1:0-4730 GCA_964455595.1 uncultured Candidatus Saccharibacteria bacterium
TTAAATTATACACACCTCTGGTATAGTCAAGAGTATGGATTCACTACAAATTGGAATATTTCAAATAGTTGTTCTTATTTTTTCTGCTGTAATACACGAAGTATCGCACGGTTTTGTTGCTAATTCGTTGGGAGACCCAACAGCAAAAGACATGGGACGTCTTACGCTTAACCCGCTAAAGCATTTAGAGCCATTTGGTTCTGTAATTCTCCCTGCTTTACTTATGCTTACCAAATCGCCCATATTATTTGCATGGGCAAAGCCTGTGCCTTATAACCCTTTAAATTTAAAAGATCCTAAATGGGATTCGGCACGCATTGCCATAGCCGGTCCGCTTTCTAATTTTGCTATTGCGTTGATTTTTGGATTGTTTTTGCGATTTATTCCTTTTGGAAACAGTCCAGCATTTGAACTTCTCCCTCAGCTGTTTGTTATTATTGTATATATTAATATTTTGCTTGGTGTATTTAATTTAATGCCCATTCCGCCGTTAGATGGTTCTAAGCTTTTATTTGCATTTTTAGGGGACAGCCAAAGAAAGGCAATGGAGTTTCTAGAACAAAATGGTTTTATCATTCTTATTCTTTTTATAGTATTCGGGTTCCAGATGATACTTCCTATTATTAATTTTCTCTTTAGATTAGTTACCGGATTTACTATGTAGATGTATGGTGTTGCCCGGTAGTAGAGTTTCGACTGACTGCGTCAAGAAAGCAAAGAATGCGTCGCAACACACCACCGGGTACAACCCAGTAGCGTACTTTGGCAATGGCATTTGGCGAAGCCAGCCGAAGTTCTGCTACTGGGGTTGACTTTCGTGCAGATATTTGGTAACTTCTTTATACAGTAATAAGTAAGGCGCTCTGCGCTTTTTTAGCTTTAGGATATATACGTTATGCCAACAACAAATCAATTGGTACGCAAAAACAGAACGAAATCGATAAAGAAATCGAAGTCGCCCGCAATGTTAAAGAGCTTCAACGCCATTTTAAACAGGCCGAAGTTTCATAATTCGTCTTTTAAACGAGGTGTTTGTACAGTGGTAAAGACCATGACACCCAGAAAGCCAAACTCGGCATTGCGTAAAATTGCGAGAGTTCGTTTGACCAACGGTATGGAAGTAACAGCATATATTCCTGGAGAAGCACATTCATTGCAAGAACACTCTGTAGTAATGATTCGTGGTGGTAGAGTGAAAGACCTTGCTGGAGTGCGTTATCATATTGTACGCGGTGTACTGGATGCAACTGGCGTAGAAAAGAGAATGCGTAGCCGTTCAAAGTATGGAACCAAGAGACCTAAAAAAGCATAATACTAAGGAAGTTTAATTTTATACTAAGGAAATAATAAGGAAACATGAGACGAAAGCAAAAATACAATAAGGAAGTAGAGGCTGATTACAAATATAATAGCCCTGTGATAACCAAATTCATCAACGTCATTATGAAGAACGGCAAAAAAACCATTGCCGAAAAAATCGTGTACAGCGCACTTGATGAAATTAAAGACCAGTCTCAGAAAGATCCTATGGAGATTTTTGATTTAGCAATGAAAAACGTTGCTCCACTCATCGAGTTGAAATCAAAACGCGTTGGTGGTGCAAACTATCAAGTGCCTCGCGAAGTAAGAGGAGACCGAAAACAAATGCTGACATTCCGTTGGATAATTCTTGCGGCTCGCGCAAAGAAAGGAAAACCTATGAAATCAAAACTCGCAGAAGAATTGTTGCTTGCTTCAAAAAACGAAGGTACAGCAATCAAGAAAAAACAAGATACACATCGTATGGCTGAAGCAAACAAAGCGTTTGCGCACTTTAGTTGGTAAGGGCTTTCTTCCCAATCAGAATGTTTATTATTGTGAGCATTCTGATTGGGATGAGAAAACCTTATCCCGCACCAATCTCTTAAAATAAGATTGGTGCGGGAGCTCAATGTGATAGTAAAATTTACTTCGCAGTGAGCTCGTAAATATTAATCACATTGGCATGGCACGCACATATCCTCTTGAAAAGACAAGAGACATAGGTATTATTGCTCACATTGACGCAGGCAAGACAACCGTTTCGGAACGGGTGCTTTTTTATACTGGTGTTTCATAGAAAAGTGGAGAAGTGCATGACGGAACAGCCATTATGGACTGGATGGAACAGGAACAGGAACGTGGTATTACCATTACTTCTGCTGCAACGACTTGTTTTTGGATTCCTACTTACGAAAAAGGAAACAAAGGATTAGAGCATCGTATTAATCTTATCGATACGCCGGGCCACGTGGACTTTACCGTTGAAGTAGAACGTAGTTTACGCGTGTTAGATGGAGGTGTTGTTATTTTTGATGGTGTTGCGGGAGTAGAACCACAATCCGAAACTGTGTGGCATCAGGCAGATAAATACAACGTGCCTCGTATTTGTTTTATAAATAAATTAGACCGTACCGGTGCTAATTGGGAAAAAGATTTACTTTCCATACGTGAACGTTTAAACCCCAAAGCAGTTCCTATTCAACTTCCTGTTGGAGAAGAAAGCAAGTTCGAAGGTGTTATCGATTTATTGACTGAAAAGTTTATTACTTTCTTAGGTGAACACGGTGAAAAAATAACTGTTGCAGATGTTCCAGAATCAGAAAAAGCACGTGTTAAAGAATATAGAGATGATATGATAGACCGCGTGGCTGCGGAAGACGACGAACTCATGGAAAAATATCTCAACGGCGAAGAATTATCTATTGCCGATTTGAAAAAATCAATTCGCAAATCTACTATCGCAGGTATTATTTATCCGGTGTTATGTGGAACAGCGTTAAAGAACAAAGGCGTACAGCTGATGCTTGACGCAGTTGTTGATTATTTGCCATCTCCAATTGATCGAGGTGCCGTGGAAGGTATTGATCCAAAAACGAAAGAGACTATTTTACGTTTACCAAGCGACACAGAACCATTTTCTGCTTTGGCATTTAAAATTGCAACGGATCCATTTGTCGGGTCGTTGGCGTTTTTCCGTGTTTATTCAGGTAAACTTACAAAGGGTTCGTATGTCTACAATTCTACAAAAGGGGAGAAAGAACGTATCTCGCGTATCGTGCGTTTACATGCCAATGAACGCGAAGAAGTAGATGAAGTTTTTGCGGGGGATATTGGTGCAGCGGTTGGTTTGAAAAACACAACAACAGGAGACACATTATGCGACGAAAATAACGAAATTATTTTGGAACAGATTGTATTTCCAGAACCGGTTATTTCTATTCGTATCGAACCAAAAACTAAAGCAGATCAAGAAAAAATGGGCTTAGCGTTGCGACGTCTTGGCGAAGAAGATCCAACATTCCGTATTCGTGTAGACCAAGAAACTGCCGAAACTATTATTTCTGGTATGGGTGAACTGCATTTGGAAATTCTTGTTGACCGTATGTTCCGTGAATTCGGTGTTGGTGCAAATATTGGTACACCGCAAGTTGCGTATCGAGAGACTATTAAAAAAGCAGCAGAAGGTGAAGGCAAGCACATTCGTCAGTCAGGTGGACGCGGTCAGTATGGTCATGTAAAAATGAAAGTTGAACCGCTGGAACGTGGAGCTGGTTTTGAATTCAAGAGCGAACTAAGAGGTGGTTCAGTACCACAGGAATATGTTGGACCAGTAGAAAAAGGAGTGAAAGAAGCGTTGGAAAAAGGTATTGTTGCGGGATATCCACTAAAAGACATTAAAGTTATCTTGTACGATGGTTCATATCATGAAGTTGACTCATCCGAGGCAGCATTTAAGATTGCAGGTTCTATGGCACTTCAGGATTGTGTAAAGAAAGCAAACCCTATTATTTTGGAACCAATAATGAAAGTGGTATCTATTACACCTGCTCAATTCATGGGTGATGTGACTGGTGATTTGAATTCTAAACGTGGTAAGATTGAAAGCATGGAAGATCGCGCTAGCATTAAGGTTATTACCGCAAAAGTTCCATTGTCACGCATGTTTGGTTATTCTACACAGTTGCGTTCCATGACCGAAGGACGTGCATCATACAGCATGGAATTTTCTCACTACGAAGAAGTTCCCAAAAATGTTGCTGAAGATATTATCTCGGGAAAGATTAAATAAAACATTATGCTTGAGGATATCAAAAAAATTCTCGCATCCGTAAAAAAGGGAGTGGTTATAATGGAAGATGGAAAACCAGCATATGTTTTGGTGCCTTTTCAAGAGTACCAAGAGACCATTCAACGTAAAAAAATTTCCGAAGAGACTGTGTATCAAGAAAGATTTTCTATGCGACAGGAAACAAGACCCCAACCCATTGATGATGCAAGTTTTATCCAGAAGATGATTGATTACGAAATGAACGTAGGGACTACTCAACTTTCTCAAGTTCAAGAAATGGAAATTCAATCTCTCATGAGTAGATTTGAAGGTGCAAAAGAATTGCAAAAAAATGCACAAAACGGCGATAGAGCAAATCCATTAAACCTTGAAGACCTCCCGTTTTAATGACAGGCTTAACAAGTAAACGCAACACCCTCTCTTTTGTTGCCCCTTTTTAAGCGTTCCCCTGCAAAACATCGGTCGCGGAATGTCGCGCAGGCGCAAAAGCTCGGTGTCGCCACAGGCGACTTTTGTGGCGACCTGCCCGCCATATGCCTGCCACCGAAAATGCAACGATATTCCGGATACTGCAAAGCACTCAAACACAACAGAAGCTCGCGACACAGGCTTTGGCAGGCGGGGCGTCAAGGCTGCGACG
>CAYVXI010000127.1:0-5794 GCA_964455595.1 uncultured Candidatus Saccharibacteria bacterium
AGGTTTGTTTGGAAGCTCTAATAGCATACGAATAAGAGCAGATGTAAGATAATAGGGAATGTTAGCAACAACGGTATAGCTTTCAGCTTTTAACTCCCCGCTTTCAGAGAGAAAATTTAAAATATCATCCGTAATAATTTCGACATTTACAAAACCTTCATCTGAAAGTTTTTCGCGGAGCATTTGGGCAAGCACCCTGTCTTTTTCCACAGCCACGACTTTTTTTGCGTGTTGGGCAAGCTCAAACGTCAAAAGTCCTGTGCCAGGACCTATTTCTAAAACAGTATCAGCGCTACTTAATGAAGCAGCGCTGATTATTTTGGCTATGACACCCTTATTAACAAGAAAATTCTGACCAAGCGTTTTGTTGGGATGAACGCGCATTATTATTCCGCACGAAGCGTCTGTGCGACACTTGATGTGTCTTGTAAGTCTTGCCAGAACAAAATATGTTCTTTCGGAATATATAAGACATCTTCGGGTTGGTGTATGTCACTGCTTAATTTTACAAGAGACGTGCGATTTTCAAATTGTGGCTGCTGGTCTTGTTGGTTTATTTTTGCTTTAGGGTCTTGCGGTGCCACAGGTGCCACAGGAACTTTAGTCATTTTAATGTAATGCGCATTATCTAAGCGCCAGTAGTTCAGACCGTATTGTGATAAGTGTCCAAAATATACCTGGTCGTTGGTAAGAAATACCGCCTGCCATTTTGATTGTGTCTGTATGTCGTTGCGAAATGCCGATGTAAATTTATAATTTTCGTCAAGCAATACAATTATCATGAACACAAAAACACCGAGAAAAATTCGTTTAACTATTTTTTTCTCTGCGCCTTCATTGTGTTTTGCAACAACGGTCTTTTTTTTGACTGCTGGTTTTTCCTTGCTTTCCATAAAGTACTATGATTAAAAATTATACTACCAGTATACCACGGGTGCTAAAAAAATAAAGAAAAGGTTTCGCAGATGTAACCTCACGCATCTATATCCACAATGCCGTCTTTAAAATCAAGTTCGTCCAAATGAGAATTTTGACCGTATTCATGGAACGAAACAAATTGTTCAGGAATATCAAACAGAAATCGTGATGGTGGGTTTGTTTGCATTTGTCCGTATAATCTGCGCGCTTTTGCATAGACCAGATAGATGTGTGCGCCGGCTCGGGTGATTGCAACGTAACATAGGCGTCTTTCTTCTTCCATCTCGGAAGGCGAATTTTTACTGCGTTGATGTGGGAAAATGCCATCTTCCATACCTACAACAAACACTACTTTAAACTCAAGACCTTTTGCCGAATGCATCGTCATGAGATTTACAGAGCGTTGTGTTGTTTTTTCTTCCTGTGACACTAAAGCGACGTTATCCAGAAATTCCGTCATCACCCCTGCGCTTGGTTTGTCGCCATACAGCGAAGACGCAGATACCAATTCAAGTATGTTTTCCCAGCGAGTCATTTCTTCTGCGGTACCATGTTCCCATTCAGATTGTATACCACTGTCTTTTGCAACGCGTTTAACAAGATCCGAAAGACATACTGTTTGATAGGCATCACGCAAGTTAGAAATGATGTTAAAAAACGAATCAATATTTTTTGTGCGCGTTCCATTAAAAAGAAATTTATCTAACGACGCTTTGCCGATACCGCGTGCGGGCGTATTGATGATGCGTTTTAAACTTGTTTTGTCTTTGTCGTTGTGAATAAAACGCAGATATGCAAGAATGTCTTTTATTTCTTTGCGGTCATAAAACCTAAACCCCCCTGTCATGCGATAGGGGATACGGTCTTTCGTAAACGCTTCTTCAATGACGCGCGATTGCGCATTGGTGCGATATAAGATTGCAAAGTCTGACAACGCAAGATGTTCTGTACGTGAAAGCTCACGAATTTTTTCTGTTATAAATTTCGCTTCTTGTCTTTCACTTGTAACCACCACAATGTTTATTTTTGAACCAAGTTCGTTTTGTGTGAACAAGTTTTTTTCTTTGCGTATTTTGTTTTTTTTGATAACCATATTTGCCGCGTGCAGAATGGTTTGAGTTGAACGATAATTTTCTTCCAGTACGAACACATTCGCATTAGGATAGTCTTTTTCGAAGTTTAAAATATTACTCATGTCTGCCTGTCGCCAACCATAAATTGCCTGATCCGAATCCCCCACGACACAAATGTTTTTGTGTTTGCGCGCAAGTAAATAGGCAAGTTGATATTGCGCATGGTTGGTGTCTTGATACTCATCAATAAAAATATATTGGAACTGGTCCTGATAATACGCCAGCACGTCAGGGTTGTTTTTTAAAAGGAGAACGCATTGCATAATAATGTCATCGAAGTCCACCGCGTTGTGTTTTTTTAAACTTTCTTGATACAGGACATATACTTTAGCCGCAAGCTCCGGAAACATACCTGTTTCTGAAACTTCTTCTTCGTGTTGTTGAGCGGTTATGAGTTTGTTTTTAAGCTTTGAAATATGATACATGAAAAGCTCTGGACCAAATTTCTTCTCATCAATAGAAAGTTCTGCCAATATAGTTTTAAGCATAGACTCTTGGTCTTTCGTGTCGGCAATGACGAAGTTCGTCTCGTATCCGGCCAAAACGGTGTGCGTACGAAGGATTTTGAGACAAACAGAATGGAAGGTGCCTATGGTAAGTTGCCCTTTCCCACCGACAGTGTCCTTATTCCATTTTTCAAGCAGGGAGAATATCCGTTCTTTCATCTCTGAGGCGGCTTTGTTAGTAAAGGTAACAGCAAGAATTCTGTCTAAAGAAACACCCTTTTCGAGCGTTAAATACGCTATTTTGTGTGTTAAAACCATGGTTTTTCCCGACCCTGCGCCAGCAACAATAAGCACTGGGCCGTCTGTGGCAAGTACTGCTTCTTTTTGTTTGATATTGAGGTGGGATAACATGTGGATAACTTTATAGATTTTGTTGACTTTAGAGGGTAAAAATTATATAATAGCACAGATGAACAAAGAGTGGTTGTTTTGGTCAGATACCGATTATTATTGTTTAATTTAAATCAATTAGCGTTCAGAATAACAATTTTTTCTTCCGTGTGGGGAGAAAAATAAAGAGCATTAAAGAAAGATTCCCGGTACGTCCTACCAGGAATATACTTTTTTATGGCCTCAAAGCATTAAAAGACAGTCCGTTGCTCGCAGTTTTTCTTATTATGCTTGTTTTGGCGTCTCTTTACAATACACTTGAAGCGCGGGGATACACCGGCGCTCTTTCTTTAGATGCTTTTGGTTCTGAAGTGGTGGTAGATACACCGGCGCGCATTGCTTATGCAAGCAAGCAAACATGGAATAAAGACGCGTTAGAACCTGAAATTGTAAGTGATGGAAAGGGAGGTATTGTAGATGCGCTTCCTATTATTGATACAAAGTATCCTACCAGCCAAGACGATGCGCTGTTGCCTGATTTTTCTGTACTTATTACCGCGCAAAACCAGGACTCAAGAAATCAAATAATTACATACACTGTCGAACAAGGTGATACCATATCTGAAATAGCAAATCAGTTTAGCATAGAACCAAATACTATATTGTGGGCAAATAATCTCTCCTCATCAGACACGTTGAAAGTTGGACAGACTCTTGAAATACTTCCTGCTGATGGCGTGAAATACGATGTAAAAAAAGGAGATACCGCAGCTGGTCTTGCAAAGAAATTTAAAGCCAGCGAGGAAGATATTATTGCCTATAACAACCTTCCCGCGGATGGTTCGTTGCGCATTGCCGATACGCTTATTATTCCTAACGGTATAATGCCAGAACCACCTAAGCCCGTGTATCGCGCTGTTGCTCAACCACAACGTTCTGTTGCCCCGTATGTTTCACAAAGTATCGCGAATGGGTATTTCAAGTTTCCTGCCACGGGACGCATATCCCAAGGACTGCATGGCAATAATGGCGTAGATGTTGCTAACCAATGTGGCACGCCAGTGTATGCTTCAGCAGACGGCGTTATATCTCTCACGCGAACTACCGCATCTCGCGCAAAATGGGGAGCAAGCGTATACCAAGGATACGGCAACCATATAAAAATTAGCCACACCAATGGCACAGCAACTTTGTACGCGCATTTAGAAACCATTCTTGTATCAGAAGGGAAAGAAATTCAGCAAGGGGATATTATTGGATTAATGGGTGGAGGGTTTGAATATGTTAACGGGCGTCTAGTGCGCATGGAAGGCGCCGGACATTCTACGGGATGTCATTTACATTTTGAAGTCAGAGGCGGAAGCAACCCATTCGCACCGCGTCGCGGAAACGGGTATCGCGTGGGGGCTTCTTATCAATAATATAGTTGGTTATAAAAAAACCTCTCATATGAGAGGTTTTTTTATTTGAATAAATTTATTTCAAAAGCTCTGCCGTAATCAACGTTTTAAAAGCAATATAACCTTTAGGGTTTTCGATTTCACGACCGTTTAGAAAAAAAGTTGGCGTTCCCTGTACATCAAGAGCCGTACCAGAATCTTGGTCGTTTTTTATCTTGTTTGAAACAGCAGAACTGTTCATGTCATTTTTAAAACGTTCACTATCCAGTCCAATTTGTTTTGCGTACTGTATAAAAAGAACTTCCGGATTGCGTTCTGATGCCCACGTGCTTTGGTTCTCGAACAACACATTGTGCATCTCCCAAAATTTCCCTTGTTTTGAAGCAGCTTCTGCTGTTTGTGCTGCTGCTATTGCGTTTGCGTGTATAGTGGTAATGGGGAAATTGCGGTATACCATGCGTAGCATTGTGGGAAAATCTTTTGTGAGTTGTATAACATAAGGATAATAGGAAAGACACGAAGGACACTGGAAGTCGCCGTATTCAATAAGCGTGACCGATGCATTTTCTGGTCCTTTTATATGATCGGCAGATGTCACTGCAAGTAAAGCAGACACAGCGTCTTTTTGTTCGGGTTTTTTTGTAAGTTGTTGTAGTAAAGAAAAAGAAACTCCAATAATAAGAAAAGCCACAAACCCCCATATTGTAAGTCTTTTAAATTGAGTTTTCATGTTCGTGCTTGATAGTGAAGCGATTCGGCGATGTGTTTGGGAAGAATCTTTTCAGATTGTTCTAAGTCAGCTATAGTGCGCGCAATCTTTATAATTTTATGATACACCCGCGCGGACAATTTCATGGTGTTCATGGCTTGTTCCAACATCGCTTCCGATTGCACATCCAGAACACAATGTTTTTTTATCTCTCGTGCGCTCAACTGCGCATTAAGCGTGAACCGTTCATTTGTGAATCTTTGTTCTTGTGTACGACGTGCTAATTGAATGCGTTCGCGAGCAGACGCGCTTTCCCCGTTTTGTACGGCAGAAGTTAGTTTTTCATACGTCACCGCAGGAACTTCAATGTGCATGTCGATACGGTCGGCAATTGGTCCTGATACTTTTTTCTGATACTGCAGGATTTGGTGCATCGAGCAAACGCATTCTTTTTGCGATGACTGATAATATCCGCAGGGACATGGATTTTTTGTTGCAACTAATACGAAGCGCGCAGGATAGGTAAATGTACCATAAGCGCGAGCTACCGTAATAACACCATCTTCCAATGGTTGGCGTAGCGCTTCAATAACGTTTTTCTGAAATTCAGGAAATTCATCCAAAAACAAAACCCCATTGTGCGCAAGAGTAATCTCGCCAAGACTCGCGTGTTGTCCGCCACCTACTAAAGCAATGTGCGATGCAGAGTGATGTGGTGAACGAAATGGTCTATGTGTAACAACCGGAGCTCCTGGTTTAAGTTCCCCCGCGATGCTGTGAATTTTGGTTGTTTCTATA
>CAYVXI010000128.1:0-2760 GCA_964455595.1 uncultured Candidatus Saccharibacteria bacterium
AGTGAGTATATGAAATACATGGACAACACAAACAAGACAAAAGTTATCAGACGGCTCAAACTTTTGGAAGGACAAGTGCGTGGATTGCAAAAAATGGTTGAAAATAATACTTACTGCATTGATGTAATCACTCAAACATCAGCAGTAAAACAGGGGCTTTCGAACGTTGAGGATTTATTGATGGAAAATCACTTGGATCATTGTGTACACAAGCAGATGCAATCTGGTCAGACCGAGAAGGCGAAAAAAGAAATTATCAAAGTCTATAAGCTTAAAAGAAAATAACATGGACATCAAAACATATAAGGTGAAGGGAATGCATTGCGCTTCTTGTTCTGCTATTATCGAAAAGACTTTTAAAAAAGTTGATGGGGTTGAATCTGCCGAAGTAAATTACGGCACAGAGCAAGCCAAAATCACTTTCGATTCCTCTAAAACAAATCCTGAAGATTTGTCCAAGCACATTGAGCATCTCGGCTATTCACTGGAGATTCCCATGACTGCAAAAGAAATGGGTATGTCCGAGAGTAAACATGCGGAACATTTAGGTTTAAATCAATCAAAAAAAGAGAAGCTTGCGGAAGTGGCAGATATGAAATCGAAAGTCATATCAGTGATACCTCTTGCGCTCTTTAGTATTTTTGTAATGAGTTGGGATATTCTTGCTCAATATAATATAGTCCCCGTTATGAGCCATACCACTAAAGAATTTTTTCATCATCTGCTTCCTATCTTTGCGACGTACACGCTTTTTGTGGTTGGCAAGCCGTATCTTCTTGGTTTCTATCGTTTCTTGCGTTACGGTAAGGCAAATATGGACACCCTCATAGGTATTGGCACGTCAGCAGCATTTCTTTACAGTGTTGTAGTAACATCTTTTGAGGAGGTTCTCAAGCCTTTTATAAATGTTGAAAATATCTACTACGATGTAACCATTATTGTTATTGCTTTTATTGCATTAGGCAAATATCTTGAAGCACAATCGAAAATAAAAACAGGTGATGCGATTGAAAAGCTTCTTAACCTTCAAGCAAAGACTGCATTAGTGATTCGTGATGGAAAAGAAATAGAAATATCCGTACAAGATGTAAAGCATGGCGATCTTATCATCGTAAAACCCGGAACAAAAATTCCCGTGGATGGTGTTATTACCGAAGGCTCTTCGTATGTAGATGAGTCGATGGTTACCGGTGAGCCGATGCCTGTTCAGAAAAAAAATGGAGATTCTGTTGTTTCTGGAACCATAAACACAAGTGGGTCGTTTACATTTAAGGCAACCAAAGTTGGTTCAGAAACGCTCCTTGCCCAAATTATAAAAATGGTTGAAGACGCACAGGGAAGTCGTGCTCCGATTCAGGCTTTGGCGGATACAATTTCAAGTGTTTTTGTACCTGCAACTCTGGTTATTGCGTTTGTTACGCTGGGAACATGGTTGTTGGTTGGCACCGGAACCCTTGGTTTTTCACAGGCGCTTTCGTTTGGACTTGTATCGTTTGTGGGAGTTTTGGTTATTGCGTGTCCATGCGCTTTAGGTCTTGCAACACCAACGGCAATTATTGTAGGTGTGGGTAAGGGCGCCAAAGAAGGTATTCTTATTAAAGACGCTGCCACACTTGAAAAACTTTATAAAGCAGATACGGTTATTGTAGACAAAACAGGCACTATCACCATTGGAAAACCGACACTTGTTGATATCCAAAATCTTTCACAGTTTTCAGACGATGAATTAGTTTCTATTTTGGCATCACTTGAAAAAAAGTCAGAGCATCCGATTGCTCATGCTATAGTTACGTATGTGCAGGAAAAGAAACTCACCATAGAAGATGTTTCTGATTTTGAAGGCATCCAAGGGAAAGGAGTTAGGGGAATGGTTAAAAATACTGAATATTTTGCAGGTAATACAAAACTCTTTAAAGAATTAGGTGTAGCTTTTGATACAACAAAAATAGAACAATTTACCGCTGAAGGAAAAACACCTGTCATTCTTGGGACAAAAGAAAAGATTCTTGGATTCGTTATGGTTGCTGATGAGATTAAAGAAGAATCAAAAAAAGCCATCGCCGATCTTCATGCATTAGGAATCAACGTCATTATGTTAACCGGAGACGATGAAAAAGCGGCAAAGTATATCGCATCGCTTGTTGGTATAGATGAAGTAGTTGCTCATGTATTACCACAAGATAAATTGGCAAAAATAAAAGAATTACAAAAACAGGGGAAGGTGGTAGTTATGGCAGGAGACGGGGTAAATGATGCCCCAGCTTTGGCTCAAGCTGATGTAGGTATTGCAATGGGTACTGGCACTGATGTAGCAATTGAATCGGCAGGGATTACTCTTCTGGGAGGGGATATATCAAAACTTGTTAAGGCGGTCAAACTTTCAAAAATGATCATGAGAGGAATCAAACAAAATCTTTTCTGGGCATTTATTTACAATATCATAGGTATTCCGTTGGCAGCAGGACTTTTCTATCCAATTTTTGGGTGGGTATTAAATCCAGTATTTGCGGGACTAGCAATGGCGTTTTCCAGCGTATCGGTAGTATCGAATTCACTAAGAATTAAAGCAAAAAAATTATAACGATAGTTGATTTATAGATATGAAAACATATATATTTCATGTTTCTGGTACTCATTGCGCATCATGTAAAATATTGATTGAAGATATTCTGAATGAAGAACCCTCTATTCAAAAATCAGACGTCAACTTAAAAAACGAAACCGTTACTGTTGAAATAGAAAGCCAACCAGGCGCCGAAG
>CAYVXI010000129.1:0-3024 GCA_964455595.1 uncultured Candidatus Saccharibacteria bacterium
GGTAGCTATTGGCGACCCGCGTATGAACGAATATACAGATATTAATGATTTAACCGAACATTTGCGCAAAGAAATAACTCATTTCTATGAAGTGTACAAAGACTTACAAGGCAAAGAGGTAAAGGTGCTTTCTTGGGGAAATGCAGAAGAAGCAAAAAAGGTTGTAGAAGAAGGGGTGCAATTATATAAAGAACTCAATAAATAATGGATAACGTACAGATTAAAAAACTGCCAAAATCGCAAGTTCATTTTGAAATTGCACTACCCGTTGAACATGTGCTGGCATTGTTGCCAGAAGCATCTGGTATTGTGTCAGAAAAAATTGAAATCAAAGGTTTTCGCAAAGGAAAAATTCCGCAAGATGTATTAGAAAAGCACGTAGGAAAAGAACGATTATTTGAAGAAGCAAGTTATCTCGCAATAGATAAAGCATATAAAATGTTGTTCAAAGAGCATGCGCTACATCCTGTTGATCAACCAAAGGTAGAGATAAAAAAACTCGCCATAGGTAATCAATTAGAATTTAGCATTACCGTTGCGGTTCGTCCCGAAGTAACACTTCCTGATTATCATGCCATTGCAAAAGATGCATTAGCAGAAAAGAAAGCTATAGATATAAAAAAAGAAGAAATTTTAGAAACGATACAGTATGTTCAAAAATCACGCCGTAAAGAAGTATTAGTTACGCGAGAAGCAAAAACAGGAGACTTGGTAGAGCTTGATTTTGAAACGAGAAATGCAGGCGTAAAAATAGACGGTGGCGAATCGCGCAATCACCCTATGATATTGGGAGAAAGTAAATTTATTCCAGGATTTGAAGAAAACATTGTAAACATGAAAGCAGGAGAGGAAAAGAAATTTACTCTCACTGTGCCAAAAGATTATTATCAAGAGATATTAAGAGAGAAGGTGTTGGAGTTTGCCGTGAAGGTTAATGGCGTTTACGAACTTGCCTTACCGGAACTAAATGATGAATTTGCTAAATCACTGGGCGCTTTTGAAACTTTAATAGCCCTTGAAGAAAGCGTGAAAGAAAATCTTAGTAAAGACAAAGAAATAAAAGAAAATGAACGCGTGCGAAGAATCTTTGCTGAAAAATTAGCCGAGAAGGCAACTATCGATGTGCCTGATGTTATGGTAAATAAAGAGGTGGAAACCATAATTGCAGAAATGAGACAGAATATTGAACGAGAAGGAGCAAACTTTGATAGCTATTTGATGGGCATTAAAAAAACAACGGAAGACTTGAAAAAAGATTTCCACAAACAAGGAACTGCGCGTGTGCGCATTGCATTATGTCTGGAGGAAATTGCAAAACAAGAAAATAGTACACTTGACGACAAAGATGTTCAAGAGCAGGTAAAACAAACTCTTGCAAGATATGACGAAGCGGAACAGTCACGCATTGACAAAGAACTTCTTGCGCAGTATGTTTCAGGTATCATGAAAAATGAAAAAGTATTCACGTTATTAGAATTATAAAACCATGAATTATCTTATTCCTACAGTCATTGAAAAAACAAATTACGGAGAGAGAGCGTATGATATTTATTCCCGACTTTTAAAAGAACGTATTGTTTTTTTAGGAGGTCCTATCAATGATGACGTTGCAAACGTTGTTGTTGCGCAACTTTTGTTTCTTTCTTCCATAGACCCAGAAAAGGATATCCAATTGTATATTAATTCTCCTGGGGGTTCTGTTTCTGCGGGTCTTGCTATATACGATACAATGCAACACTTGAAATGTGATGTTTCTACTATCTGTATTGGTAGCGCGGCATCTATGGGTGCGTTTTTAGTTGCATCAGGTAGAAAAGGAAAAAGATTTGCTTTGCCTAATGCGGAAATTATGATTCACCAAATCATGGGAGGAGCGGAAGGACAAGCCACCGAAATAGAAATTTCAGCTCGGCATATTTTAAAATTGAAAGACAGGCTTAATAAAATTTTAGCGCAAAGCACAGGGCAACCCTATGTGAAAATTGAAAAAGATACAGACAGAGATTATTTTATGTCAGCGGAAGAAGCTAAAGAGTATGGCATTATCGATAAAATCATCCAGCCTCACAAAAAGAAATAAGGCATAGCCACCACAAGTAAACGCACTGTCCTGTTTTTTGTATAGGGCGGCAATGGGGACTGCTATTTCCGTTTCCCTGCGGGCATATATTCAGTACAGCCAATCCTGAAGGAAATCCGACTTCCTTCAGAAAACAGCTTGTCTACGTTTAGATGTATAGAGCATTCCTTTTTTGTTTACTGGTGTGCTAACATAGCTATATGTCCATGATACAGCTTATTATTTTTGATTTCGGCGGAGTCCTTGGTTCTGATGCAGATGATTGGGAAAAAACATTTAGTGAAATACTTTCTCGGACGGGTCTGACAGCAGAAGAGCTTGATACGCTCTGGAGTTTGCATTGGGATAAGATGAGAACAGGCGTATATGATCTGGATGTTTTTATTAAGGCCGTTGTTAAAATGTCAAAAAATAAAGTATCCGTACAAGAGTTGCTAGCTATCTATAAGGAATGTATCTTGCTGAACAAAGAATCTTTTGATGTGGCAGAAAAGCTTAAGGCAAAGGGGTATGCGTTAGCTGTTCTTGCTAATGAGTCCAGGACTGGGATGGGCTTCAAAACAGAAAAGTCAGAGCTTGCTGGCATTTTCGATAAGATATATTGCTCGGCAGATATCGGTTTTGCGAAGCCAGATAACAGAACGTTTATTCGTGTATTGGAGGATTTTAAGAAAACACCACAGGAGGCATTATTGATCGATGATCGTAATAAAAACACCGAAGCCGTTATACGATTGGGAATGTCCGCTATTTTATATGAAAACAACAAACAATTATATGCAGAGATGTTCGCTAGGGGGTTGTTAGCTGAATTCAAGCTTCCAACGCAATTTTCCGTCTGGTGATTAAGTGATAAAATGTTTCTGAAGGAGTGTAAAATCCCAAGGTCTTTCTGGGTCGGGAATTCAATCTGCGCTCCGCCTCGGCAATCGAGGCGGATGATA
>CAYVXI010000130.1:0-2675 GCA_964455595.1 uncultured Candidatus Saccharibacteria bacterium
AGGGTCTTCTGCTATGTCTGTAGAAACTTTTGAGGATGGCGCAAATTCCCCACTGGATATTTTTTCAGAAAGGATTTGTGCTAAGTATAATGTGAGATTTTTAGGAGGAGTGCGTTGTGTAGTTGTGTTCGTTCCTGGCAATGCGTCATTCGGTGATTTTATCGTTGGGTCGTAACCAGAAGCCACTTCTTCGCCGTCCAAATATCCATCGCCATCACTGTCTGGATTGTTCGAGTCGGTGTGGTACAGTTCTTCCTGCCAGTTTTTTAACCCGTCGTTGTCGCAGTCGGCGTTGGAATCAGCTTGGCAGTCGTACGTGACTTTTCTGCCCGCATCCAAAAGCGCGGCCAACAGGCCTTTGGATCGCAGAACAACTGCCCCGCCAATGATAATTCCCAATAACAAAACTACTGGGATAACAACTTTGTTTCTCTTGGTGAGCTTCATAGATTAGTTTACTATAGTATATCAAGTATTTAAGCGTGATACAATGTGTATAAAATGTTTAGAGGCGAAACCCCGTATAAAATGTTTAGAGGTTGAACCTCTAAACATGCCTGCCATTACTCTAAAACCACATTTTTCCCCAGGTCTACACCGTCCATGTTTTTAATCCAGCGCACCATGTCGTTTTCGTGTTGTTGGTGTCCTTCAAAAAAGTTAAGCAGAAAAGATCGTTGGGTAACGGAGGGAAAATTTTTCATCCCGATATAATCAGGGAAGCTTGACCAGCGATACTGTTTTAAAAATGATAGTGCTTTCTGCGCATCGCGCAATTCGCCATTCCGCCATTCCGGCATGACAAGATCAAGCGGGTTAGCGTGAATGTAATAAGGAAGGTGTATGAAATGACTTTCTTTTTCTACATGAACCGCCTTGAAACGTCCTTGAAATAAACCCCCAACCCGTTCATTTTTTTTATTGAAATACATGGTATAGCCGGTGCCGAGTTTTTGCATGAATTTTGTGATGCCGCCATCACATTTTTGCTCCAATAATAAATGAAAATGATTAGGCATGAGGCAAAACGCTAAAACATTTACTAATAATTCTCTCTTTCTCCCCGTGTTTAGAGGTTGAACCTCTAAACATTGTTGAATTTTTACGTTGTCTGTTCTTTTACCCGGGTTTCTGGTAGCAAATTTGATATTTGATGGAATCGCCGGCTGGGTGTCATTAAATTCAAACAGACCGTGAATAAACCGCAAAAAGTCTTTCTCATCAAGAAAAACATTGCGTTTTTCAACGCCTCTATTGTAAACGTGATAGATTTTATTTGAAACAAACTGCGGTTTTTGCATGTTGAGAGATGTTTAGAGGTTCAACCTCTAAACAGTATAGCAGGGATTGCGCATGCGAACAATTCCGCCTGCCAAAGCCTGTTGACGAGAGCCGGTCTGGCGGTCAAAAACAACTATTTTTTAGGAATATCCATTGAAACAAGAGTGTTAGGCAATGGCGGGTAGGTGTGTATAAATATAAAAAAGCATTATGCAATGCAGAAAAACATATCGGTAAATAAAATGCCCGACACTAATTAAATAGGTCGGGCGAATGAGGTTATGAATCTTACCGTTTTTGGATGGAAAGATTCGGCATAAAAATGCTACAGGGAGCATAGTGAAGGATGTGTTCCTTCGGGTGAGGATAACCTGGGTTCAAATAAAACGAACCAAGATACACTACGGTCGCAACAGTCATTCCGTTGTAGTTGTGGGAATCTGTCGGATTGACACGAAAATGCACATCTTGGTCGCCAACAAAGATTTTTTCCACATATTTCCCATTGGAACTTCTGCCAATTTCCTTGTAGGCATGGGCTAAAATGCGGTGTATCCCTGGACAACCCAAGTTGATGGTTACGGACTCATTTGGGCCGAGTTGTCCGGTTATTTCGCCCTCTACTTCAAGGTAATACCCTGAAGTATTTGTTACCACAACTCGTAAATATGACGGGTCGCGGACGATTTTGTCGGATTCGCTGTATTGGATGGGCGAAAAGGAACATCCAGAAAACAGCATAACAGACAGCAATAAAGCGACTATTCCTTTCATGATGACTCTCCTTTTCTATTAAGTTTTCAATGTATTTTAAGGTATTTTTAATAAACACCTTCCCATGTGTTAATATTACACTATTTTAAGAGTTTTGTCAACCCCGCCCTTGAGAACTGCAGTAAATGCAAATGGGAACCTAACACACAGATAATGCCTGAAAATAAGTCATGATTTTAAAGACTGTCTTGCGCGTAGCGCAGCAGTTCTCAAGGGCGGGGTCAAGAATATCCATTGATCAAGTGAAAGCGTTTCTGCGCGTGTATCAACAGACACTTTTGCCTTTAAAAAAGCTGATTCAATGGTATTTTTTTTGATTTCAAGTTTATCTGCAAGGTTGCTTATGAGTTTTTTTCGTGGGGCAGAAAACCCTGCTTTCACAATTGTAAAAAATGCTTTAGAGTCTACTTTTTGCTTTGTTTTATGGGGTGTTATCTCAATACATGCCGAATCTACATTAGGAATGGGAAAAAATGAACCCCTAGATATAGAGAAAAGGATTTTAGCGTCTGCGTAGAATTTTACCGACAATGACAAAATGCTTTCTTTGCCATCTTTTGCGACAATGCGTTGGGCGACTTCTTTTTGAATGGTGAGAATAATATTTAAAGGTTTGTTTG